>DATLVJ010000545.1:0-2798 GCA_035577585.1 Candidatus Limnocylindrales bacterium | reverse complement strand
CGGCCATCTATTCCGAAAAGCCGTTTCGCTACGATGTCACGGCAAAGACCGACCGCATCCGCATCCGCTACCCGGAGGGGATGAGTTGGCTCGTCGGCGGATCCCTGCGTCTCTCTGGAACTCCCGATAGCGGGCTGCTCTCCGGAAAAGTTCAGGTTCAGCGGGTAACGCTGAGCGAGGGGATTGAAGCGGTTGGCTCGCTCACTTCCAACACCGCCAGTGGCAGCACCACTTCCAATTTTTTGCGCAATCTTCAGCTCGACGTCGAAGGCAGCTCCACGCCGGACACGCGACTTGAATGGCCCGGAGCCCATCTCGAAGCCGAGTCCAGCCTGCGCGCCCGCGGCACCGCCGAGCATCCGATTCTTCTGGGACACATTCACGTGCTCTCGGGCGATCTCTATTTCCACGACAACCGCTACAAGGTCACGCGCGGCGACCTGAATTTTGCCAATCCGTTCCGCATGGATCCGGTGATCAATTTCGAAGCAACCACCAATATTCAGCAGTACGAGATCACCCTCAATTTCACCGGGCAGGCCAGCAAGATGAGCTTGTCGTATCGCTCCGATCCGCCTTTGCCGGGAAACGACATCGTCACCCTACTGGCTCTCGGCCAGACCAGTTCGGAGACTACGATACACGGCGGTGTCACAGGGCAGGCTGGAGCGGCCGGCAACAGCGGTGCCACGGCCCTGCTCTCAGAAGCCATTTCCAGTCAACTGGGCGGGCGCATGGAGCGTTTATTCGGCATCACCCGGTTCCGTGTCGATCCGGGTCTCGCCGGCTTCGGTACGGCCACTTCCGGGCAGAACCTTGGGGCGCGCGTCACGGTAGAACAGCAGGTTACCCGCGACCTGACGGTGACCTACGTCTCCAACGTCAGTTCTTCCCAGCAACAGGTGATCCAGGTGGAGTACAACTTGAACCGCAACGTTTCAATTGTGGGATTACGCGACCAGAACGGCACGTTCGGCGTGGACATCAAGATCAAAAAGCGCTTTCAGTAGCGCAAAGCAAATCAAATTTCTTTGAAACGTTTTACTGCGGGTCCTGTTGTTGCGCCGATTGCTGTACGCCGTCCGGCTGCCGTGGAAGGCGCCCTTGAAAACGCTTCCCAGGAGTGGCGAGCCGGGCATTCTGTCCGACGCCCGGGTTTTCCTGCTTGGTCTCTTGCAACGCTTCCTTGGCGGCTTTACCGGAAGAAAGACGAATCGATTCCTGAATTTCGCGCCCGATCTTCGGAGATTCAGCGGCCACTTTCTGGCCCAGGGGCGAGCCGTAAAACTGCAGCAAGCCCTTGATCTCCTCATCGCTGTAATGTTTGTCGTAGACGGCAATCAATTGTTCCGTCACCGCATCCACATCAAACTTGTTTTCGTAGCTGCTGATCACCGCGTTCACGAACTTCTGTCCTTGCTGGTTGTTCGGAACCGTTTCGATCAGCTTTTCGCGGTATTGTTCGGCCGCGTGGGTCATCGAGTCCTGCACCTGGTCGCGCGCGCCCACCAGTTCCAGCAGCGAGCGGATGTCCGCTTCCTTCGCGGGGTCAATCGCGCCGGGGGCGAGTTCCCCGCTTTGCGGGCCGGAAGCGACTTGCGGAGCAGCCTGAACCTCCGCCAACGAGCCACCCTGGATGGCCACTAGAAATGTCCCAATGTAAATCAAGATTAGTGCTAGAACCGCCTTCATGACCGCCTCCACCACTTTGCCAGGGCCTTCTCGAATGCCCGAGTGCATGACCGCAGGAAGAAGTCTAAAGAGGCGTTCTGCGCATTGCGCCTGCTCTGAAGTCCAGAATTGCGGAGTACGTCACTGACCCTAGGTTCAGGTGGTGGCTAACTGGAAGCCACTCATTCATGTCAGAGTAGAGCCCTGGAATTTGCACTCTGCCAGGATTTGGCGATTTGCCTGATTGCGCGGAATTCAATGGCCACGTTTTCTCACGGCAACGGCTCGGAAACCATCCGGTTAGCGGAAGCGCGCCGGTTGATGGTGGAAAGCCAGATCCGCAAACGCGGGGTCGTTGACGAACACGTCTTGCAGGCCATGTCCAACGTGCCGCGCCACGAATTTGTGCCGGCATTGTGGATTAACCAGACCTATGGGGACGAGCCGCTTCCGATAGGCCACGGGCAGACCATCTCGCAGCCCTACATCGTCGCGGCCATGGTGGCCTCGTTGGCGCTTTCTGGATCGGAAATGGTCCTTGAAATTGGCACCGGGTGCGGGTATCAAGCGGCGGTTGTTTCGCTTCTCGCGCGAGAAGTCCACAGCATTGAAATTCTCCCCGAGTTGGCGCAGTCGGCTGCCGAGCGCCTTTCGCGTCTGGCTTATGCAAACGTGCATGTTCACGGCGGTGACGGCACCCTGGGTTGGCCTGAGTCCAGCCCTTACGACGCAATTATTGTTGCCGCGGCCGCTCCCGCGGTTCCGGAGCCGCTTTTGCAGCAACTCGCCGAAGGCGGCCGGTTGGTGGCGCCGGTCGGCGAGGAAGACAAACAGGAATTGCAGTTAGTTGCAAAGCGTGAAGGCAAATTCATCGTGCAGCGGGGCGGCCCGTGCCGGTTCGTGCCGCTAAAAGGACGATACGGTTGGGGTAAATAGGCTTTTACTTTATTACATAAAGTACTTGACACAGGTTTTCCCCTCCCCTATCCTTCCCTCGTGCCTATCCCCCTCCCAAACCGCTCCCCTATTCCCCGGCCGATTCCCATCGACGCACGGGCCGCCGATCACCTCCGCTACATCCGCGAAACCATGGAGAGCGCCGCTGAGTTCACCGCCGTCCCTGGCTG
>DATLVJ010000544.1:0-5036 GCA_035577585.1 Candidatus Limnocylindrales bacterium | reverse complement strand
AGAATTTTGAAGGGGGTGGAGAAATACGAGCCGCGGGTGCTGATCGGGCGAGATTGCAAGATGGCGGATATTGTGCAGCGGTTGCGGCCGGTGGGTTATTGGAAGATGGTGGCGAAGAAGATCCAGGATCCGGATGTGAAGAGATAGAAGTGGAAATGGGTGCGATTCAATTGGGAATGCGAATTGATGCGAGCCGGCTTCGACGCGTTAGCCGAGATTATCTGTCGCACCTACGGCGCTTCCAGGATATTCGGATGGCTTACCCAGCGCTTACGCGCTGGGCTAGTTTCTGTCGCGCCTCCGGCGCTTGTTGAGAGGCGATGGTTGGGTTGATCGAGCGGCTACGAAAGTTTCCTTGTAGGGTCCATAAGAAAAATTGAAGGAGTGGGAGGCACAACTAAAGTTACACTTATGCCCCTGGTTCAGGGAAAGGGGCCGAAGATGCCTATAGTTGCGCCGATTGCCGAATGGGAAACCTTGTTTGCACGCTTTAAATCGGAAGCGCCGGAAGCGTTTGATTCTGAGGGGCGAGTTCTCAATCTGATTGAAGGGGAGTGGAAGGACCCGGGGTTCGGGAGGCACTACGAATCGCCGATTGACGGGCGGAGCCTTGGGCGAATCCCGATGATTGACCTGGAGACCGCGCGAACAGCGGTGAAATTTGCGAAGGCGGAGGTAGCCGGCTGGGCGAAGACGGATCTGGACGAGCGGCGGCGGCGCGTGAACGATTGCCTGGCGGCTTTGCGGGAGCAGAAAGAGCTGATCGCGCTTCTGCTGATGTGGGAGATCGGGAAGCCGTACGCGCAGGCGTTGACGGATATCGAACGGTGCATCAGCGGCGTGGAATGGTATGTGGCGAACATCGAGGGCATGTTGGGGAGGCGCGCGGCGCTTGGGCTGATTTCGAATATTGCGTCGTGGAATTATCCGATGTCGGTGCTGATGCATTCGGTACTGGTGCAGGCGCTGGCGGGGAACGCGACGATTTCGAAGACGCCGACGGACGGAGGTTTGTACGCGCTGACGCTGGCGCACGCGGTCGCGCGAAAGTGCGGGCTGCCAGTGTCGCTGGTGAGCGGGTCGGGCGGGCAGTTGAGCGAAGCACTGGTGCGGAATGAATTTGTGGATTGCCTGGCGTTTGTGGGCGGGAAGACGAATGGCGGGGTGATTGCGTCGTCTCTTTACGACGAAAACAAGCGATACATACTGGAGATGGAGGGGGTGAACACGTACGGGGTGTGGAAGTTTTCGGATTGGAGCGGGCTGGGGCAGCAGTTGAAGAAGGGATTTGACTACGGGAAGCAACGGTGTACGGCGTATGTGCGGTATGTGGTGCAGCGGGAACTGTTTCCGCAATTTCTGGAGATGTACCTGCCGCTGTTGCGCGGATTGCGGTATGGGAATCCGGTGATGGTGGAAAAGGAGGCGGACTCGCTGCCGAAACTGGATTTCGGGCCGCTGATCAACAGCAAGAAGGTGGAGGAGCTGCGGGTGCTGTATGTGGAGGCGCTGGGGAAGGGCGCGATCAGCTTGTTTGAGGGCGGCGTGCAGGAGAGCATGATTTTTCCGAACCAGGATACATCGGCGTACGTGGGACCGGCGGCGCTGCTGAACATACCGAAGAATTGCCGGTTGTATCACAGCGAACCGTTTGGGCCGTTGGATACGATTGTGGTGGTGGACCATATTGAGGAATTGATTTCGGAAATGAACGTGTCGAACGGGGCGCTGGTCTCTTCGATTGCGTGCGATGACGGGAAGATTGCGCGGCGAGTGGCGGAGGAGTTGCGGGCGTTCAAGGTGGGGATAAATTCGATCAAGTCGCGCGGGGACCGGGAAGAAGTGTTTGGGGGAGTGGGGCAGTCGTGGAAAGGGTGTTTTGTGGGCGGGCGGTATCTGGTGTTGGCGGTAACGGCGGGAGAACCGGGAGAGAAATTGTATGGGAATTTCCCGGATCATTCGCGGATGCCGGAGGAGTTGATGGTGAGGGTAGTGGCCGCACAAGGCTAGCAGGCCGGGGTTGCGTCAAATTTTGACGGGGGGAGGACCGGGGAATATACTGCGATTTTCGGTCAGGATCGGCGCGAGGGTTTGATCTAACACAGAGTGCGCAGAGATAGGAACACAGAGGACACGGAGAAGAGCACAGGCTGAGGCCCGTGCTACGAGAGAGGGACGGAGACGATGGCGTTTGTTAGGACTGTGAAGGTGGCGGAAATACCGGCGGGGACGATACGGGAGTTGCAGGTGGAGGGGAAAGCTGTGGCGGTGGCCAATGTTGGCGGAAAGATATATGCAATCAACAATACCTGTTTGCACCGCGGAGGGCCGCTGGGGGAGGGATCGTTGGAGGGGAAAGTGGTGACTTGCCCGTGGCATGGGTGGCAGTTTGACGTGACGAACGGAAAAGCGGTGCAAAACCCGGCGGAGGGGGTGGCGTGCTACCAGATCGAGGTGCGGGGAGAGGACATCTTCATTGATTTAGGCTGAGTGGATGGAAGAGTTTACTATTCAAGTCAAACGCCCGTAACGAAAAGAAAATAAGGAGGTTGTAAGGAATTGAAGGCTTGGAGTCCGGAATTTTTTGGGTTTTGCACACGGAACAGCCTCTATCCCTCACATTTTGTTTGGTTTTCCTTGTTCGAGCGTGTATATTTTCCCCGGCTTTAGGTGAAGATGGCGAATTCGACTCCGCAGACACGACATTATTGGATCTTCAGCACCGACCCGCATCACTATCACTGGGACACGCTTTTCGTTAAAGGCAAAGAAATGTGGCACGGGGCGGGTTCGAAACCCGATGCGATCCGTGCGCTGAAGCAGGTGAAGCGAGGGGACCGCGTGCTGTGCTACCACTCCGCGCCGGAGCGGTCGCTCTATTCCATCGCGGAAGTTACGCGCGACCCGTATCCCGACCCGCACGATCACAAAGGAAAAAACCTGGTGGCAGACCTGCGGGCATTTGAGAAATTGCCGCGACCGGTGACGCTGGCGGAGATGCGCGGGAATCCGGCTGTGAGAAAAGCGAAGCTGTTGAAGAACGTGCGGCTGATTATTTCTCCGATCAGCGAGGCGGAATATCTGGAGCTGCTGCGCATGGCCGGAATAGTGGCCACGCCGGGTGTGCCGCTGCCCTGAAGACGGGCTTCGGCTGATAGTAGAGTCCACCCTTCCTTCGTCAGGGCAAGCCTGAAGGTGGACGCTACACAAGCTCATTGTGAAGGCCGCGCGTCCAATGTCCAGGGTTGCGTTCAAGGGAAAATCAATGAAAAACGGATGGGACAGGCGAGTAGCACTGCTGGTGCTTCTGGCAGGGTTGGTGTGTGTTTGCCGGACGAGCGGGCAAGAATATCCTGTGGCGACAAAGACGCTGAAGAACGGGATGAAGATTCTGGTGCAGACAGACCACAGCATCCCGAACGTGGCGCTGTACACGTTTTACAGGGTTGGGTCGCGCAACGAACGGCCGGGGACGACCGGGCTGTCGCACTTTTTCGAGCACATGATGTTCAACGGCGCGAAGAAATACGGGCCGGGCGAACTCGACAAGACTATGGAATCGAATGGCGGCTCGAATAATGCGTATACGACACGGAATGTGACCGTGTATCAGGACTGGTTTCCGCGGTCGGCGCTGGAGCTGATTTTTGATATCGAGGGGGATCGGATTCGAGACTTGAGCTTCGATCCGAAGAAAATTGAAAGTGAACGCGGGGTGGTGGCGAGCGAGCGTCGAAGCAGCGTGGACGGGCAGAACGAGGGGGTGCTGGATGAACAGCTTTGGGCAACGGCGTTTATCGCGCATCCCTATCAGTGGCCGGTGGTGGGATGGATGAGCGACATCGAGCACTGGACGATGGAAGATTTGAAGCATCACTTTGAGATGGGATATTCGCCGAGCAACGCCACCATGGTGATTTCCGGCGATGTGACGCCGGAAGAGGTTTTCGCGCTGGCGGAGAAGTATCTGGAGCCGATTCCGTCGCATGCGCCGCCTCCGCCGGTGACCACGACGGAACCAGAGCAGTCGGGAGAGAGACGCCTGGTGGTTCGGAAGCAAGCGGAACTGCCTTTGCTGATGATTGCGTACCACGTGCCGCAGACGAACAACCCGGATTTTTACGCGCTGAACGTAATGCGATCGATTTTGTTTCAGGGGGAGAGTTCGCGGATGTACCAGCGGCTGGTGGACAAGGACCAGATTGCGCTGGACGTGGAGTCGGAATCGGACAACGCGTTTGACCCGACATTGTTGCTTTTCCTGGCGCAACCGAAACAGGGCGTGGACCCGGCGGCGTGCGAAAAAGCGATTTACGAAGAAGTAGAGCGGTTGCAGAGCGCGCCGGTTGCGGATCGGGAACTAGAGAAGGCGAAGAATTTCCGGCTGGCGGAATTTTACCGGCAGGTGCGGACAATAAATGGAAGGGCGAACACGCTGGGGACGTACGAGGTGTTTTTTGGGGATTACCGGAAACTGTTTGATGCGGCGAAGAATTACAGCGCGGTGACGAAGGAAGACGTGCAGCGGGTGGCGAAGCAGTATTTCGGAGCGAAGAATCGGACGGTGGCGACGCTGGTGCCGGAGAACGAGGAGAAGGGCAAGCCATGAGAATGGGATTCGGCGGGTGGGATGTGAGCGTGTTGAATAGGGCGTTCAAAGGCGAAAAGCGGATCCCTCACCCCGCAAAAGAGGCGGGGATTCGGGATGACAGATTCGGCAACGCGGGGGAGTTGATGGGCTCGCCGGTCCTTTCTTCGTCGGGACAAGCAGGCTGCCGACGCTACCTGGTTGCGGGATTTGCGCTGGTGGTTGCGTGGCTGAGTTGCGGTTCCGCGGTCCGGGCGCAAAAGCTGCAGATGCCGGCGCATGAGAAGGTGGTGCTGAAGAATGGGTTGACGGTGCTGCTGCTGGAAAAGCGCAGCGTGCCGATGGTGAGCGTTGCGGGGATCGTGAAGGCTGGAGGGTTGGCGGATCCAGCGGGGCAGGAAGGGCTGGCTTCAACGACAGCGGGATTGCTGAGGAAGGGGACGAAGAC
>DATLVJ010000543.1:0-2139 GCA_035577585.1 Candidatus Limnocylindrales bacterium | reverse complement strand
CCAGCACGGCGACACCGAACAACTCGCCACCTCTCTTGACACGCTTCTTTCCAATCCTGAAAACGCGCGCCGCATGGGCGAAGCCGGCCGTCAGCGGGTGGAAAACGAATATCGTTTCAACACGTTCTCCAAGTCCTTCAAGAAAATCCTCCGCGAACTATGCGAATCCTGAACGTCACACAGAGCTACGCCCCCTTTTTCGAGTTTGGCGGCCCGCCCGAAAAAGTCCGCGCGCTTTCCGAAGGCCTCGCGCAGCTGGGCCACGAAGTTACCGTGCTTACCGCCGATTGGGGCCTGGAGCGCCGCGCGGCCGAACTTTCCGGCGAACCGCCCGCGGGAAACAGCCCCTTCGGCAAAAAACGTGAAGTCCGCGGAGTGAAAGCCATCTACCTGGCCAACTGGTTTCATTACCACGCCGTCAGTTGGAATCCCGCGCTTTCTCGCTACCTGCATGCCCGCCTGCACGATTTCCAGGTGGTCCACATCTTCGGCCTCTACGACCTACTCGGCCCGCGCACTGCCGCCGTCGCGCACCAGCTAAAAATCCCTTATGTAGTCGAACCGATCGGCATGTTCCTGCCCATCGTGCGCAATCTGTTCCTCAAGCGTGCCTACCACCGTTTTCTTGGCAGCGAAATGTTGCGGAACGCCGCGGCCGTCATCGCCACCGCCGAGCAGGAGAAATCCGAATTGGTTGCCGGTGGAATTCCAGCAGAAAAAATCCTTCTCCGCAGAAATGGCGTGGCCGCTCCGGCCGCGCTGCCCGAACGCGGGATGTTTCGCAAATCGCTTGGCATCCCCTCGAACGCAAAACTGATTCTCTTCCTAGGGCGGCTCTCGCAAAAAAAAAGTCCCGACCTTCTTTTGCAGGCCTTCGCGCAGCTTCCGCATTTTTCCCCGCCGGCGCACCTCGCTTTCGTCGGCCCTGACGAATCCGGCATGCTCACCCGTCTTCAGCAAATGTCGGCGCGGCTAAACATCTCCCCGCGCGTTCATTTCTCCGGCCCGCTTTCTGGCGACGCCAAGTGGTCGGCCTATCGCGATGCGGACCTCTTCGTCCTACCCTCCCAAAATGAAAATTTCGGCAATACCGCCGCCGAATCCGTCGCTGCCGGCACGCCGGTTATCGTCAGCGATCAATGCGGCATCGCGCCTCTTCTCGACGGCGTCGCGGGCATTGCTGTAACACATTCGGCAAGTTCCCTCACTGAAAAGATCTCCCGCCTCTTCAATAATCCAGCCCTCTACGCTCAATTGAAGAATGGTTGCGCCTCCGCGGTGCAGCGATTAGACTGGGGCTTGCCCATCCGCGAAATGGATTCGCTGTACAGAAAGTTAGCGGGTCCAGCTATGTCTTACGAGCAGCGGGCACCCGGGAGAGAAACTTAATCTGTGGGCAGCCATCGCTTATTTCGGTCTTTCTGGTGGGCGACCAACGCACTTCTTGCCCTCGCTCTCCTTGCAACTCTCTTTACCGGCATTTGGGAACATTCCGTTCGCCAATATCTGAAGGGCTTTTCCGACGCCATCATCCCCGAAGCTTCCACCTCCCAACAAAAAACGGAAGCCATTCTCGCCTGGATGAGCTACGGCCCTCCTCGCCGCGAAGCGCCGGATCCTTCTTTGCTCTCCCCTCACGATCCCACGGACACTTTGAATTACCGCCAACTTCTGGCAGTTTGCGGCAGCGCCACCAACGCCTTCCTGAATCTTTCCCGCAGTTCCGGTCTGGAAGCGCGCCGCTTGCTTCTGCTCAGTCCGGATCGCACCGCCAAGCACGTGGTTGCGGAAGTTCACCTCGACGGCAGCTGGGTGATCGTCGACGCCACCTATCGCACGATGATGAAAGACGCACAGGGAAGGCTCTTGACACGCACGGATATGCAAGATCCCCGGCTCTTTCAGCAAGCGATCGCCCATATTCCCGGTTACATCGCCATCTATTCCTACGAACGCGTGGCCCATGTACGTGTCGGCGCTCTGCCTGTACTGGGGCCATTTCTTCGCCGCGCGCTGGACACCGTGCTGCCCGGATGGGATGAATCCATGGATTGGAGCCTGCTCCTCGAACGCCGCTCCTTCGCTTGCTTCTTTCTCTCGGTGTGGGCGCTGATTTTCTTCTTTCTGCTGCGCATCGTT
>DATLVJ010000542.1:0-8360 GCA_035577585.1 Candidatus Limnocylindrales bacterium | reverse complement strand
CGCGCAGGCCATGGCGAATGCGCAAGCCGGGCGGTTGATCACGGAAACGGAACTGACCGGAGAACGATTGGCGCGCGAGATTTTCTCCCTCCTCGACCAGCCCCGGGAGATTGAAACGCTTTCCACGAATGCGCGGAGGCTTGCCTATCCGCATGCGGCGCGGGAGATTGTGGATTTGATTGAAGAGGCGGCAGGGATGAGGACGGAAAATGGAAGATAGAAAATGGAAATTAGGAAATGGGAAGAGGCGGTTTGATTTGGGGGTGTTTTAGGCGGGAGTTACTTGGATTAGATTTGGGCTCGGCGGACGGGCTGGCTTGAAAGACCAGCGCTACATAGAAGAAGGCGGAGATAAGAAAAGGCGCCCGCCTCGGAAGGCGGCCGCTACAAGTGCAAGAGGGGCCACCTGAAGGTGGCCGCTACGAGGGCGACGGAGATGGTATCGTTTCGGAATTTTCAACGGATTCATTTGGTGGGGATTGGCGGGATCGGGATGAGCGGGATTGCCGAGGTGCTGCTGACACTGGGGTATTCGGTTTCCGGTTCCGACCTGAAGCCTTCGACGATCACGGAACGGCTGCAAAACCTGGGAGCCACAATTTTTGAGGGGCACCAGGCGGCGAACGTGGAAGGCGCGCACGTGGTGGTGATCTCTTCCGCGGTGAAAGCGGACAATCCGGAAGTGGTGGAAGCGCACAAGCGGAAAATTCCCGTGATCCCGCGCGCGGAAATGTTGGCGGAGCTGATGCGGCTGAAATATGGCATCGCGGTCGCCGGAGCGCATGGAAAAACCACGACGACTTCGATGGTGGCGTCCATTCTGGCGGCGGCGCATCTGGATCCGACATTTGTGATCGGCGGCAAGGTGAACCAGGCGGGAACCACGGCGCGAGTGGGGCGCGGAGAATATTTTGTGGTGGAGGCGGATGAAAGCGACCGCAGCTTTCTGATGTTCGCGCCGGTGGTGGCGGTGGTGACAACAATTGATAGGGAGCACCTCGACCAATATTCCTCGCTGGAAGATATTCAAGACGCGTTCCTGCAGTTTGTGAATCGCGTGCCGTTTTATGGCGCGGCGGTATTGTGTCTGGACGAACCCAACGTGCAGGCCATTATCCGGGATGTGAAGCGGCCGATCATAACGTATGGAACTTCGCCGCAGGCCGACCTGGTGATCAGCGACGTGGAAGTGCGGGGAATGGGCGCTGAATTCAGGTTGACGTACAAGGGCGAGGATTTGGGAATGTTTTTGCTGCCACACCCGCCGGGAATTCACAACGTTCGAAATGCAGCCGCAGCAGCGGCCGTGGCGCTTTATCTGAATGTGGCCAGCGACCTGATCCGCGAAGGACTCGCGAAATTCGCGGGCGTGGGGCGGCGTTTCGATATCAAGGGAGTGGTGAACGACATCACGGTGGTGGACGATTACGGGCATCACCCGGCGGAAATTCGCGCGACACTGAAGGCGGCGCGAGGCTGCCAGTTCAGCCGACTGCTGGCTCTCTTCCAGCCGCATCGCTACACGCGCACGCAACATTTGTGGGATGAGTTTGTGCGGGCATTCAACGAAGCGGACATTCTGGCGCTGGTGGACGTGTACCCAGCGGGAGAAGCTCCGGTGCCCGGGATCACGAGCGAGGCGCTGGCAAAAAGCATTCGCGAGGCGGGACATAAGAATGTGCAGTATTTCCGCTCGATGCAGGATGCGATTGAGTTTTTGTTGCGGGAAGCGCGGCCGGGGGACGCGATCCTGACGATCGGGGCGGGGAACGTCAGCCGCGCGAGCAGCGAACTGATGGTGCTGCTGGGAACGGAACTGCGCGTGGAGGACCGGATTCGCCATGCGGATTGAGGAGGACAAAATCCTGGCGGCGCTGCCGGAGTTGGGCACGGAACTTCGGCGCGGCGTTTCGCTGGCCGAACTGACATCGCTGGGTATCGGGGGCACGACGGACCTGCTGCGGGTTCAGCGGCATGAGGCCATCCCCGGCTTGCTGAAACTTCTGGACGAGCACAAAGTGGCGCACAAGTTTTTGGGGGGCGGCTCGAATTTGCTGGTGGTGGATGGTGAATTGCCGTTCGTGGTGCTGCAACTGGTGAAAGGCGAGCCGGAAATTTCGCTGGAGGGAAATGTCGCCACTGTTGATGCCGCGGCGGACCTGGGGCGCACGGTAACGTTTTGCGCGAAAAATAATTTGGGAGGCATGGAAGGATTGATTGGGGTGCCGGGAACCGTCGGCGGAGCGCTGCGGATGAACGCCGGCGCTTACGGGATTCAGATCGGATCGTACGTGCGGGAAGTGAAGGTATACCGGGCGGCGGAACGCAAAATCGAGATACTCCGCGGCGAGCAGATTTCGTTTGAATACCGGCACACTTCTTTTGCGCCCGATGATATGATGCTGGCAGTGAAGCTGGAACTACCCTCCAAACCGTACCCTGAAATTCTCCAAGGCATTCGCATCTGCAATGAAAAGCGGCGTTCGAGCCAGCCGCTTGGGCAGAAGAGCGCGGGCTGCATCTTCAAGAATCCGCCGGGAGGTTCGGCCGGGCGGATGATCGACGAACTTGGACTGAAGGGTTTTTCGCATGGCGACGCGCGGGTCAGCGACCGCCACGCGAATTTCTTCGTGAATGCGGGGAAAGCCTCCGCGGCGGATATGCTGGCGCTGATCGCGGAAGTGCGCGAACGGGTGCAGCAGGCGTACGGGGTGACCCTGGAAAACGAGGTGGTGGTTTGGAACGCGTGAAACCCATCCAACGCAACGCATCCGCGAGGGCGGCAGAACAGGAATCCTACCGTCCGGATCTGGTGACGGATGAGGAGCCGAAGTACCTGCGGCGGCAGAAGCCTGTGGACATTCGCCGCAAGAAACTTGGCGGGAAGCCATGGTCGTTTTATCGCCGCGTGTTTGTCTGGACTGTGGCGGGCACGGCTTTGATTACGGCGGGCTATTTTGGCCGGCGGTATGCGCTTTATTCGCCGCAGGTGCTTTTGGTAAGGCCGGACCAGATTGACGTGAGCGGAAATCATATTGTTGCGCGCGAGGAAATTCAGAAGTTGTTTCTGCATGACCGGAATCACAGCGTGCTCAGCATTCCGCTGGAAACCCGGCGGGGCCAGATTCAGGAGATTCCGTGGGTGGAGGAGGCCAGCGTGCAGCGGATCCTGCCGAACCGGTTGCGGGTGGAAATCACGGAACGAACCCCGGTGGCGTTTTTCCGCAATGGCAATGAACTGACGCTGATCGATGCGCATGGCGTGCTGCTGGAGCGGACGGAAGGCGAAGATTTCCATTTTCCGATCGTCACCGGCATGTCCGAAAATCTAGCGCGGGAAGAACGCGAAAAGCGCATGCAGGTCTATCAGGAATTCATGAAGAGCATAGACCTGGTGAAACCCGGCTCCTCGGAACGGGTGAGCGAAGCCGACCTGGGCAACCCACGCGATTTGTGCGCCGTGCTGACCGGGTTTGGAAGCGAAGGAAATGCGCCAGCAATCACCGTGCATTTTGGACAGGGAGAGTTCACCGGCAAATACCGGACGCTGGTGGAAAACTTCACGCAATGGCAGGCGAATGCAGGGCCAGTACACGCGATTGACCTACGGTATTCGAAACAGGTGGTGGTGAACCCCGACACCAGCGCACCTGTGGCAAGAGCAAAATAAGAAGCAGGAGAGCGTCTTGGCAAAGAAAGACAAGTATCTGGTCGGGCTGGATATCGGCAGCACAAAGACGTGCGTATTGCTGGCGGAACTCGAAAATGAGCAGTTGCGCTTTCTGGCGCTGGGCGCGGCGGAATCGAAAGGGCTGCGCAAGGGATTGATCGTCAATCTGGATTCAACCGTAAGCTCCATCCGGCGCGCCGTCGAAGAAGCCGAAGGCGTGGCCAATGTGCCTGTGGAATCGGCGGTGATCGGCGTGGCGGGCAGCCATGTGCGCGGCGTCAACAGCCGCGGAGGCATTTCGCTGGGGAACCGGGCGCGCGACGTGGAACGCGACGATGTGCGCCGGGCCATCGATGCGGCGCGGAATATCGCGATGCCGGAAGACCGCGAAGTGCTGCATGTTCTTCCGCACGAATTCCTGGTGGACGCGCAGGACGGCATCCGCGACCCGATCGGGATGATCGGGCAACGGCTGGAAGCGAATGTTCACGTGGTGACTTCCTCGATGGCCGCGACGCAAAATCTGATCACTGCGGCGAACAAGGCGGGGATTCTAATCAACGACACGGTGCTGGAGCCGCTGGCCTCGGCAGAGGCCTGCCTGACGCAGGATGAAAAAGAGATGGGCTGCTGCATTCTGGATATTGGCGGCGGCACGACGGACCTGGCGGTGTTTGGCGGCGGCGTGGTGCGCCATACCGGAACGGTGGCGATCGGCGGCGATCATTTCACAAACGATTTGGCGGTTGGACTGCGCACGCCAATTCCCGAAGCGGAAAAGATCAAACATCGCCATGCCTGCGCCTGGGCGGAGATTCTTCACAACGACGGCGCGATCGAGATTGCCAGCGTGGGCGACCGGCCACCGCGCACTATTTTCGCGCGCAACCTGACGGAGATTATCGAGCCGCGGGCGCAAGAGTTGCTGGCCATGATTCGCGACGATTTGCGGCGCGCCGGGATGGAACGCCAGATTCAGGCGGGATTTGTGCTGACGGGCGGTGGCGCGCAACTGAACGGGTTCGGTGAGCTTGCGGAGCATGTATTCCAGTTGCCAGTGCGCCTGGGAGAACCTCGAGGGATTGTGGATATGCCGGAATCAGTGGCGAGACCTGATTATGCGACGGTGGTCGGGCTGGTGTTGCACGCGGCGAAGACTCGGCGCACCAACTCGCAAAAGGGCAATACGCTGGTTTCGAAGCTGAAGGCGATGTTCGCCGGGGCCTAGGCTGGGCGGGGCCAAAACGGGATTAGAAGGCGCCAAGAGCTAGAGGGTAAGCGAAGTGCAGGGGTAAACAGATGGACTGGCAGGCCTGTTTTCCACAGGCCTGGAAAAGTCTATGTGGAATCAGGGGAATACGAGTTCTATAAAGGATTTGAACCAGCCGGACAGGGGGGAAGCATGACAGCGAAAGACGCAGGAATCCGGATGAGCTTCAGCGAGGAATTGCAGCCCGCGAAGATCAAGGTGATTGGTGTAGGCGGTGGCGGCTGCAACGCGGTGAATCGCATGATTCGCGCCAAGGTGGAGGGCGTGGAATTCATCACGGCCAACACGGACCTGCAGGCGCTGAAGATGTCGCAAGCACCCGTGAAGCTGCAGTTGGGCGCGAAGCTGACGAAGGGATTGGGAGCGGGGGCGAATCCCGAGATTGGCCGCAAAGCGGCGCTGGAAGATACGGACAAGATTATTGAGGCGCTGGAAGGCGCGGACATGATTTTCATTACGTCCGGCCTGGGCGGAGGAACGGGAAGCGGGGCGGCGCCGGTGGTGGCTTCGCTGGCGAGCGAGTTGGGCGCGTTGAGCGTGGCGGTGGTGACGAAGCCGTTTGCGTTCGAAGGAAAACGCCGGATGCTGCAGGCGGAACAGGCGCTGCAGGATTTGATCGGCGTAGTGGATACGGTGATCGTGATTCCCAACGAGCGGCTGATGGAAACCGTGGAGCGCGGAACGAGCTTTTTCGATGCGTTCCGGATTGCGGACGACATATTGCGCCAGGCGGTGCAGGGGATTTCGGACATCATTACCGTGCCCGGGATCATCAATCGCGACTTTGCCGACGTGAAAGCCATCATGCATGGTCAGGGTTATGCGGTGATGGGCACGGCCGTAGCTACCGGCGCCACTCGCGCGGTGGACGCGGCGAATCGGGCGATCGCAAGCCCGTTGCTGGAAGACAATTCGATTCAGGGCGCGCAGGGCATTCTGATCAATATTTGCGGAAGCTCTTCGCTTTCGCTGCATGAGGTGCATGAGGCTTCGAGCGTCATCCAGAAAGCTGCGCACGAAAACGCGAACATTATTTTCGGCGCGGTGATGGACGAGAATATGAAGGATGCGGTGAAGATTACCGTGATCGCGGCGGGGTTCAAGGAAGCAGGGAAAAAGCAGGCGCCTTCGAAGCAGACGGCGCTGCCGAGAACCTGGAAGGCTGGAAGGGAAACGCCCCAGCAGGAATTGCCGCAGGCTCCGCCGAGCGTGGTGCATCAGGTGGCGCAGAACGTGCGCGAGGTGTCGCCGGAAGTGCCAAAGGACGATTTGGATGTGCCGACGTTTCTTCGGCGGCAGGCGCAGAAGGCTTGAACAAGTAAATAATTTGAGGTTTCGGAGGGCACGCAATAGCGTGCCCTTCTTTTTGGGGCTAGGTTTGGAGTTTCGCGACGCATTCTCGCACTGCGGATTCGAAGGCCGCGATGTCGGGGCTGGAGTAGGGAATCACTCCGCCCAGGCCGGTATGGAGTTCGCGCGCACCCGTGGCGCGGGCCACTTCCGCGATATTGCCCGGATGGAGGCCGCCACCGGGCAGAATCGTGATGCGATTTCCGGCTTGCTTGATGAGCGAGCGTAGAACCGACGAGCCAGCTTGGACATCGGCAGCGCCGCCGGAAGTCAGGATGCGGTGTGCGCCGGTGAGTACGACGCCTTCCAACGCCGCCGCCAAGTCCGGTGTCTCATCAAAAGCGCGATGAAACGTGACTGGCATCGGCGAGGCGAGAGCTACAAGTTCCCGCGTGCGCCATACGTCTACCGAACCGTCGGGGAGCAACAAGCCAGTCACAATCCCTTCCACGTTTTCGCCGGCGATCGTTTTGATCGACGCTTTCATCTCCGCAAACTCATCCGCTGAATAGAGGAAATCGCCCGGACGAGGGCGGACCATCACGTGGATCGGGATGCGCACCGCAGCGCGCGCCCTGCGAATCAATTCGGTCCTCGGCGTCAGCCCGCCGGATGTGAGGTCGACGCATAATTCGAGGCGATGCGCTCCGGCGCGCTCCGCGGCGGCCGCGCGCTCCAGAGAATCCACCGCAATTTCCAACTGGATTCGAGCAAGCATAGTTTTCAGAAAAGACGCGGCGGACGGCAGAAGATTGCATCCGCCGACGCGCAACGCACCATCTTACGGGAGGCGGCTTGGAATGGGCGTTAAAAGTGCGGCTGCGGTATGCCCCCGGGTAGCGCGATATGTTAGTCTTCTCGCGGAGTCATCGGGTCTCATCCCACCATCCAACCTTCTAGAGAACTTTCAGATAAGGAGACCGAAAATGAATGCATCCAAACCGATTTGCATCGCCGGCGTTTTTGCGATGGGGTTGGCTCTTTCCGCGTGCGAGAAGCCGTACCACCAACCCGAGGAGCGCTACGTGCTTGTGACCGCGAACGTGAACCTGCCGTACTGGCAGGAGGCGCAAGACGGGCTGACGGATATCGGGAAGACGGCAGGCGTGAAAGTGGAGATGGTGGGGCCGGCCACACTTTCGCCGAGCGAAGAGTTAAGCGAGTTTCAAAAAGTGGTGGCCCAGAATCCCGCCGGCATCATGGTTTCGGCGAGCGACCCCGCGTTGTTCAAGGAATCGATCAACAAAGCGGTGCTGCAGGGGATCCCGGTGATCTGCATGGATTCGGATTCGCCGGAATCGAGGCGAGTGCTGTTCATCGGGACGGATAATTTCCGCGCCGGGCAAAAAAGCGCGAAGCGAATGGCGGAGCTACTGGGCGGGCAAGGACGCATTGTGCTAATCGGCTTGCCAGGCCAGTTCAACTCCGAGGAGCGCGTGCGCGGCGTGAATGATGTGCTGAAGAGCTATCCGGGAATCAAGATTGTGGAAACCATCGACGACCATGGCGATCCCCGGGCGGCGTATGACGGGTTTTCCGACCTGCTGCAGAAGAAGAAGGAAAAGATCGACGGGATTATTTGTCTTGAAGCATCGGGCGGGCAGGGAGCGGCGGATGTGCTGCACCTGCTGGACATGACCGGGAAGATCAAGATCGTGGCGTTCGACAAAGATCCGCAGACTCTGGATGCGATCGAGCGCGGGTGGATCACCGCATCAGTGGTACAGAAACCTTATTTGATGGCATTTTATGGCGTGAGATTGCTGGACGACCTGCACCACAACGTTGTGCATGAGTTCAAGGACTGGGCAACCGCGCCAACGGCTCCCCTGCCGACTTTCGTTGACACCGGAACGGCGGTGATCGACTCCGTAAATCTTGGAACATTTCGAAAAGCCCTGGCGGAACACCCCAAGCGGATTATCTGAGGGGCGATTTGCGCTGTTGACCTGCTCGTCCAGACTGATTGTGAGCGGTGCCGCTACGGCGGGCGGGGCAAGCCCCGCCCCTACAAAGTCAGGAGGACGACAAGAGGGCGGCGTAAGACCGCCGCTCACTCACGTTGCGGGA
>DATLVJ010000541.1:0-9891 GCA_035577585.1 Candidatus Limnocylindrales bacterium | reverse complement strand
TAGAGCTCAAACTTGCCGGCTTCCGCGGCTTTCGCCGTTTTTCCCAGAAGAGCCGCAAGCTGGGAAGAGTCTAGCGGCTGAAAACTGCGAGCCGCGTCGAGAGCCTGTTGCAGAATCGGGAGCGAATCGCAGCCCGTGATGACGACGCTGGTCGGGAGGTTCATGGCATAGTGAAGACATTCCACGGGGGTGGCTGTTTTGCTCTCGAGAATAATGTGGTCTCCCATGGGTTTCATGCCCAGCACGCCGATGTCGTTCTTGAGCAAGACCGGCAAAACCTTCTTTTCGAAACTATCGAAGTGCGCATCCATGACATTGAGAGGCATCTGAACGGCATCGAAGGTGAAGCCGCGCCTTGAAGCGGTGGCCAGCATCTGCAGATGAATGTCCGGACTTTTGTGGCCTGTGAAACCGGCGTAGCGGATCTTGCCTGCCTTTTGCGCCTCTAACACGGCTTCCAGCGCTCCCCCGGCGGCAAAAATGCGGTCCGGGTCGGTGTCGCGGATCACTTCGTGGAATTGGAGGAGATCGATCCTGTCGGTCTGAAGGCGGCGCAAGGATTCACTAATTTGGCTTGCAGCGGCGGCTTTCGTCCGGCCATCGATCTTGGACATCAGAAAAGCCTTCTGTCGATAGCCGTCGCGTAGCGCGTTGCCCATGCGGATTTCACTTTCGCCGCCGTTGTAGTCCCAGCAGTTATCGAGAAAATTGATGCCCTCATCAAGACCCATACGGATGATGCGAATACTTTCCTGAGGATCCGCTTGTTTGCCGAGGTGATAGCCGCCAAGTCCTACAAGCGAGACTTTTTCTCCCGTCCGGCCCAGAGTTCGATAGGGAATGCCATTTCTGGATTCTGATCCCGAGAAGTTCCGGTCTGCGTGCGCGAGGAATATGGATGTTGCCGCAAACCCCAGGAATCCCCGCCGCGAAATCCCGGCTTCCGGAGCCTTCCCCACAGGTATCGAGGGTGACGCGAGATGCGGATGGAGCAGCTCCTCTCGGCTCGGTTGATTTTTTTCTTTAGTCATAATCCACCTACTGTTCCCAAAGTTCGCTTCTTGAATTACCGTCCCAATTCTCGTGAAGTGACAGGGCGTACCGTGTTCGGATTATTGTTTTGCGCGCAGCGTGCGAATGTGCGAGACAAGAGAATGTATCTGATCCTCGCTGAGTGAACTCTTGAATGGAGGCATCCCCCCCTTACCGTCGGAAATGATCTGTGCCAGTTCAGCGTCGGGCAGCTTCTGGACTGCCGGTGAGCGAAGGTCCGGAACATTCATGCTCTTTCCTACTTGAGAGCCGGCTCCATCGGGGCCGTGACACATCGCGCATTTCGTACGGTAGGTCGCACTGGCTTCTGCGCTGTCTGGCGCGGGGTTAGCTCGCGCAATCGAGGCTACAAACAGCGTGAGGCCAGCAAAAAGCATCAGCAAAATCAGAGAGGCGAAAATTACGTGTTGTTCCGTTTTGTCTTGTGTCATTGCAATTCCTTTACTGACTGTTTTTTACTTCAACTTTGGACTCTTCTCCAACCAAGCGCTGAAAAACGCTTTAACTTAGCCCCAGCTTTGTGATTGGAAGATCTCTTACTCTCTTACCGGTTGCCGCAAAAATTGCATTGCAGAACGCCGCAATAAATGGAGGCACCCCCGGCTCGCCGACTCCCGCCGGCGGAGCATCGCTGTCGACGATGTACACATTCGTCTGGGCAGGCACCTCATTTATTCGCGCCACCGGATAGTCTTGAAAATTCGACTGGTTGATCACGCCCTTTGTAGCCGTAATCTCACCAGTTCGCGCAACACTGGTCCCGAAAACTGCGGCACCCTCAAATTGGGCGCGGGTCGCCTCCGGATTTACGACCAATCCTGCGTCGAGGGCCACATCCACTCGAGGAATTCGCACTTCACCCTGATCATTGACTTCAACTTCAACGACCGTGGCGACATACGTCAAGAAACTCTTATGCGCCGCAATCCCGACACCCGTTCCCTTGCCATGCTTGCGCTTTCCCCAATCCGATTTTTCTGCGACCAACTCTGTAACGTGGCGCAGACGGCCGGTTTCCCATGGGTAGGCCTCCATCGATGCCCCGTAGTTCGGATAGTCCACACCCTTAAAATCAATTGTGCGCGGCTGTCCGATCAGGTCGAGCAGATAGTCGAGTGGATCGCGCCCGGCGGCATGGGCAAGTTCATCCGTGAAGCATTGAATACCAAACCCGTGATAGATATTTGCCACCGAACGAAGCCAGCCAATGCGCACATGGGCTTTCGCGGGACCATTCTCAACGCGGAGATTTGGCAGATCGTAAGGAATATCCGTCCAACCCTGCTGAAGATGAGCCGCGTCGCCATACACCGCGTTCACATCAAAAATAGAAGGAATGGGAGGGAATACTGACCGTTGCAGCCACGCCGTCGGTTTGCCGTTGGCCCCCAGAGTCGCCTTAAAATACATGGAAGCCACGGCATTGTAGTAGTCGAACTTGATGTCGTCTTCCCGCGTCCAGACCACCTTCACCGGTCGACCCATTTTTTTGGACAAAACCGCGGCTTCCGCAACGTAATCGGGCTTTGACTTCCGCCCAAATCCCCCACCAAGCAAGGTCACATGGCAAATTACATCTTCCTTCGCAATTCCCAACTCTTTCGCAACCGTATCCTGCGCGCCCTGTGGATTTTGCGTCGGAGCCCAAATTGTGGCCTTGCCGTCTTTATAGTCCGCCAGCGCAACCATCGGCTCCATCGCCGCATGCGCCAGGAGGGGAACGTAGTAGTCCGCCTCATACACCTTGCCGCCTTTGGCGAAGACAGCATCTGTGTCCCCAACAATGCGCACCACCTTGCAGGGATTGTGGGAAGTCGCGCGCAACTCGTTCTTGTACGCATCCGAGTTATACGTTTCGTTCGGCCCGTTGTCCCACGCAATGTTCAATTTCTTGCGGCCCTGAAATGCCGCCCAGGAGTTATCGGCAATAACCGCAATCCCGCCCAGCGGCTGAAACGCTGGCGGCGGCTTGAACGGATCAATCGGAACCGTCTGCCGCACTCCGGGGACCTTTAGTGCCTCTTTGTCGTCATACGATTTCACTTTTCCACCGAGCACCGGCGGACGTTCCACTGACGCGTAGACCATGCCGTCCATCCGCGCATCCATGCCATAGATCGCTTTCCCGGTCACCAGTGCTTCGAGATCGTAGCTCACCTGCCCTTTCCCGATGTACCACCAGGCGCTTTTCGGTTTGAGCTTCAACTGATCCCTTCGCGGGATGGGCAATTTCGCAGCGGCGTTTGCAAGTTCGCCGTAACCCGCCCGGCGACTCGTGGAGCGATGAACAACCACGTGCAAATTAGTCTCGCACTCCGCCGCGGGAACACCCCATTGCTGAGCCGCGGCTTGAATCAGCATGAATCGCGCCGTCGCCCCGGCTTCGCGCATGGCGTTGTAGCAGGAACGAATGGAATGGGATCCATCCGTATTTTGGTCGCCGTATCGCTTATCACCGATGGCTTGTTCGATTTTTACTCGCTTCCAATCCGCATCCAGTTCATCGGCAACAATCAGCGGCAGGGTCGTGCGGCTTGTCGTGCCCATCTCCGAACGATGAGCCACAATCCACACAGTGCCGTCGGGATTAATTCCGAGATAAACGCTGGGATGCAAGGTGGCATTATCGGCCTTGGTATCATGTGGAAGTTCGTCGTCGGCTGCCAGCACGGGGTAATAACGCACGCCGAGTATCAGCGCCCCCGCGGCGACCATGCCTCCCGCCAAGAATCGGCGCCGGCTGACGTTTTCAATTCCCCTCATGACATTTCCCCCGCCGCTGATCTAATCGCCGCACGAATCCGTTGGTAGGTTCCGCAACGACAGATGTTTCCGGACATGGCGTCGTCGATATCCTGATCGGTGGGCTGCTTCTTGTCATTTAGCAGAGCTACCGCCTGCATGATCTGTCCCACCTGGCAATAGCCGCATTGCGGCACGTTGATTTGCATCCATGCTTTCTGTACTGGGTGCAAGCCATTCTTCTCGAGCCCCTCAATGGTTGTGATTTCCTTTCCAGCCGCAGCCTGCATCGTGGTCACGCACGATCGAGTGGCTTGACCGTTCACGTGTACCGTGCAAGCGCCGCAAAGCCCGATCCCACAGCCAAATTTCGATCCGGTCAACCCCAAAATATCGCGGAGATACCAGAGCAGAGGCATTTCAGGAGCGCCATTGAACGACTGTGCAGTTCCATTCACTTTTAGCTGAATCATGCTTCCTTCTCCCCTCCCGCGCGCGCCAACAAAAAACTCGATTCGACTAGCTTAATTCGACCGCCGAATTGACGCCGGCGTGAGTCCGCCCGTCTGTCGAATCCAAATGGGCATATTTCTCCATTTGTAGAATCACCGCAGAAAAATCTTGTTCAGTCTCTTGGTCTGATTGCCTCGCGTTGATCTCAAACGCAGCTCCCGCGGCGGGCATTCTTGCGCCAACGGCAGCCGCGAGGCCTAGAATCAACCCGAAATCCTTGTTCATCAGGCGGAGCGGAAATTGCGGGGTGTAGTCGCTATTCTTCGCTCTTTCCAGTTTGCCCACATGCGCTGGAGCGACCACCGCCGTCTGCGACAATACTTCCAGCAAGCGATTGCGCTCAAGACCGGCTTTCTCACCAAGAGCGACGGCTTCTGCAATCGCCTGCATCCCAATTCCCAGTAGGGTGTTTACCACAAGCTTCATCGTCGCTCCGGAACCGCTTGGCCCGAGATAAAAGTATTTCTTGGCGATAACGCGAAAAATCGACTCGGCGGAGTCGAAACGCTCCTTGTTACCTCCGCCAAACAGGGTCAATAACCCAGCTTCAGCAGTCGGTGTACTCCCAGACATTGTCACATCGAGGAATTCAATTCCGCGCGCCTGCCCGAGTCTCGAGAGCTCTTGCGAGGTCTCCGGAGAGACCGTGCTCATATCGATGACCACCGAACCGGGACGCGCCTGGGCGACCACGCCGTCAGGACCTCGATAAATCTCCAGGACAGCCTCGTCGCTTGGTAGGCACGACAACACTACGTTGCAATTAGAGGCAATCTCCGAAATGCTTTGTGCGACGGCACCACCATATTGAATTAGCTCTGCCGCCTTGGTGTGGTCCCGGTCGTACGCTGTCAGTTTGAAACCGGCTTCCAACAACCTCCGAGCGATCGGCTTTCCCATGAAGCCGATTCCAATAAATCCGAGCCTAGCGTTTTCCTGCGTGATTGATTTCATGATGAAGTGCCCTTACCCTGAGTTGCGATTTCAGTTTCAATCTCGCACTTGCAGAAAGCACGCGTTGTACCGTTTCGCGAAGAAAGCCGAGTATTAATACAGAATGTTGATAGCAAGGAGAATACGGAGCCAAGCAGCGAGGACCTAACAGCCGCCTAGCGAGGGTCGTCTGTCGAATCTCTTGGACACTGTCAGCCAGCTGGAATCTCATTGGAGTGATGTGTAGCCTCCGGCACTACCAGAGCCTTACAGCTAACTCTTGATTTACATTACTTTTTGCAGAAAATGTTTTCTCGATTAACAGAACGCCCTTGAATTCGCTGGTCTATTTCGTGTTTGAGATCTCGCACTCATCTTCGGTCCATTAGGTCGAGGTGTTCGTTTTCAGAGCTTTTTTAGAATCTTGCTCATCCTCCACTATGGCATTCAGCCTGCACCGCCTATCGCAAGGGCGAGGACAAAAAGAGCCTCTGGTAAAGGAATTACTGCGTGGCTCAACGCTATTAGATCGACGCGCTAGCGGTCTGTAGTTTGCGGTCGGCAGCGTAGGGGAACGGTGCCAGATTTAGGCACACAGCTGGTGAACAGCAGAGTGCAAATGAGGTGTTCGGACGCAAATGACCGCGCTCTAGGTTGTTGAAAATACATCAACGCTGATAAGTACGAACAGGACAGGTAGATTTAGCAAACCGCTGCTTCAAAAACCCCACCTTAAAACTGGAAGTGTGGACCGAGCATTCGGTTGTTTCCCTAAAATTTCGGTCTCATATTGGTGTCATGTGAATCGTGCTAAATCATGCAAAGCAGCGAATAAAAAAAGGAAATGATAGAGAAAATCCAACTAAACCGATTTGATCAGAACTTGCTGATTGCCCTCGATTAAGCTCGACTCCGGCAACTTGTGGTGAAATTATATTCACGCTGTTAACCGAAAAGATGCAATACAGGTAAGAGGGCTGCGATGAGGCGGCACGTTGCCCCACTCGAATAGATGTTGGGTGTAGCAGGATCGGGTCGACTCCACAGAAAATGGATTGTACCGGGCCTCCGGACACACGTTAATGTATTAATACATATAGAAACCAGGACCCAGCTAAACCTTTGGATTATAATATTACTTGCGGCGTCTTCGGTTAAGACCGACGATAACTGCTACACTCCCAGTAGTATTCGGTAAATGGCTCCGAAATGTAGCAGATTTGTAGCAGTAGACCGCATAAAACCACGCAAAATGCGGCAAATCCAAAAAGGTAAAATCGGCGCTATCTTGCGGCTGGCAAAGGGATTAGGTTAATTTTCAGCAAGATAGCAAACAACCGTTTTCCTTTTTCAAGTCCGCCGGTTTCAACCGCTCACCCACTCCTCCGCGGTCAATTATAACGCGCAAACCTCAGCCGTCACGCCCTTGAGTCTGGCGTGCCACAACTCCATATCCTTGCCTGTTCTTGGCGTGCATTCCGTGGATTGAGAGTTCGGCGCAATAAAAAAGCCCCACCCGGCATTCAGGTGGGGCTCCGAATTTCAGGTCAATTCAATTATGCGGTGAGCGAAAGCACTTTCTTACGGCTGGCCACGAAACTGGAAACCAGAAAGAGCATGCCGATGCTTAGCATCAGCACGGTGCTTGGTTCCGGAACGCCGGTTAGGGACTGGACGGTTAGGCTCACGTTATCAACATCCAGTTGTCCCCCGTTGGTGGCTGTAAACTTCAGAAACAGATCGCCGCTTGGCAAGCCGGAGCCGGCGCTGGTATAGGTGCAGCCCTCAAGCTGAAAAGTCCCATGAGCAATGCTGGAGGCGTTGCCACTGAAGGTGCACAACGTTGTCGTTACCCCGGCCAGGATTGTGTCCAGGGACAATGTATAGGTCCCATTTAGATTGTCGGTCCGATCCCCGACATATACGGACATTGTGTAGATGGAGTTGGCAAGGACAGAGTTTCCCGTTAGCGTCTGGGTTAATGAGTTAGACGCGTTTACGAACCCGACGAGGCTGCCGTCGGGAATCGCCGAAAAGAAGGAACCCGGCATCCAGGATCCGGCTCCGGCTGTGGTTGTCCACCCAGGGATCGGGCCGAGATTATAGGCGCATCCCGTGCCGCAGGATTTGCTCAGCGGCGCGCCCAGGGTTTCGAAGGAAGCGTTGACTATCGGAATGTTATCCGCCCGCGCCGTGCCACTCAGGATAACCATGCAAAGCACGAGTGCGGAGGAGACTGCCAGTTTTTTAAACATCATTCAGGGTACCTTTGGACCGTGTTTAACCGACCGTGATACTGCCCAACTTCTGGAGCCTCACGGGCGAATGAAAAGCGACTCCAATTGGTTAAAAGCACGTAACAAACCAAACTGAAACGTTTGTAAGCTATTGAATAAAAATATCTTAATAATGGGGCAACCAGTGTTTGACCCTGTCATTCCAATTTTCCTTCCTTAAATGGGCAAGACTTTGCCTGCCACACATTCCACACAACTCCTTCCCATACATCGATTTATCCGTTTCGGAGCGGGTCTACCAGCACCTTAGGCTGCTATAGATTTGGATGTGTTTAGGAGGTCTGGAATTATGAGGAGAGAGTCAGCTTTCAGTGTGCCTGCTCATGCTGTCCAGCGTCTTGGCGCGGCGCGTCAAAATCTATCCCCCAGAAGTGTGGTGCCGGCGTCAGAAATTCCACCCCGACCCGGATGCCTTTGGTCCCGCTCTCTCCGGTAAACACAATGCGGCACTCCTGCTCTTCCTGTGTTTCCGGGTTCACCAGCACCAGCATTTCGTCGTTATCCACTTCATGCTTCAGCATCAGCAAGCCGCCGTGGGAGTTCACTACAAGGGTCTCGCACACCTCGCGAAACTTCTTACCCGCGTGGTTGCGGCCCAGGGCTTGCAGCTTCATCCGGTGGAACATCCGCTGGCTGCGCCGGTTTGTGGCAAAAGCGGTTTCTTGCATAGTGTGCCCATCATCGGTCCGGCGCCGGGAAGCGTCAATTGCCCTTTCGGGCAGGTGTGCCCAATTGTCACGCTTTTTTGGCCGGGCAACTTGTATGCTCCAATCAGCTAGCCGTAGAATACCTAGGCGGCTACGGCTTCATGCCGGGCGCATTCTAGACTAAACCGCTGCCGCGCTTTTCTTCATATTTTTGAATCGTTATATCGTAGAACTGAGTCATTATCCTTGCGCCTGGGGGCCTAATATGAACCTTGCTGAATTTATAGAAAGTCGCCGCGAGCAGCATCTCGCGGAGCTCTACGAATTTCTGCGCATCCCTTCCGTAAGCGCCAAAAGCGAGCATAAGCCAGACATCGACTGCGCCTCCAAATGGGTTGCAGACCGCCTGCGCGCCGCGGGATTCAAGACCGTCGAAATTGTACCCACCAAACTTCATCCGCTTGTTTATGCCGAATCCCTCGAAGCCCCTGGCAAACCCACGGTCCTTTTCTACGGACACTACGATGTCCAACCAGCCGAACCGTTGGAACTCTGGAACTCCCCGGCCTTCCAACCGGAAGTGCGCAACGGAAATATCTACGGGCGCGGTACGGCCGATGATAAAGGGCAGGTTCATATCCATCTAAAGGCACTCGAATCCTTGCACCAGCTTCACGGCAAATTTCCCGTCAATATCAAAGTCCTCATTGAAGGCGAGGAAGAAGTTGGCAGCGTCAGCCTATGGGACTACGTGAAGAGCCACAAAGAAAAGCTGAAGGCGGATGCCTTGCTGGTTTCGGACACATCCATGCTGGGCAAAGGAGTTCCCTCCATCACCTATGGCCTGCGTGGGCTTAACTACTACGAGATCGAGCTGACCGGACCCGCCCGCGACCTCCACTCCGGCGTCTACGGTGGAGCGGTTCCCAATCCGCTGACTGTGCTTACAGAATTATTCGCAAAGCTGCACGACAAGAATTTCCGCGTCGCTATCCCCGGTTTCTATGACGACGTCGCCGCCGTTCCCGCCGCGGAACGCAAGGCGTTGAACGCATTGCCCTGGAAAGAAAAAGATTTCAAGCACGCCGTGGGAGCGCCCGCTTATCACGGGGAGAAAGGATTCACCACCGTCGAGCGGCTCTGGATTCGTCCCACGCTCGAACTCAACGGAATCTGGGGCGGCTATCAGGGCGAAGGCGCGAAGACCGTCATTCCTTCAAAAGCTTTCGCAAAGTTTTCCACGCGGCTGGTGCCCAATCAGAATCCGCAAAAGATCGCCAAAATAGTGGAAAAGCACATCAGCAAGATTCTTCCCAAGGGCGTTCACTGCCGCTTTGAAGTGCTCAGCACCGGCAAGCCCTGGGTCGCAGCTTACAAGGCTCCTATTTTCCAGGTGGCGCAGTCTGCGTTGCAAAAAGGTTTTGGCAAAAAGGCTATGTTCATTCGTGAAGGCGGCTCCATCCCGTTCGTCACCCAGATGCACGACACCTTTAAAGTGCCGTGCGTCCTCATCGGTTTCGGCCTGCCCGATGAAAACGCCCACGCCCCTGACGAGCATCTCGCCCTCGAAAACTACTACGGCGGCATCAGGGCCATAGCCCATCTCTACGACGACCTGGCCGCCCTCTAACACGCAACCGAACAGGTCGGGGCGCGATAAGTCGTACCCTCTTTAAATGTAGGGGCGGCTTTACGCCGCCTTCTTG
>DATLVJ010000540.1:0-2891 GCA_035577585.1 Candidatus Limnocylindrales bacterium | reverse complement strand
GGGTCCGCTCCAAGCGGAGGTGGCGCGCAGGGCAGTCAAAAGCCGGGCGACGTGATCGACGCGGAGTATGTGGACGTGGACGACAGCAAGAAGCCGAACTAAGCGGTGGCCGGCGACCAGCGACCTGTGGCAAGTGAAGAGTGATTGGTGACTTGTGACTGGTGACTGGTGAAGACCGCAGGTTGATGGAGTTGTGCCTGATCGGAAATTTGGCCGGGTCAAGCAGCATTCAGGATCAAAGAACGGCCGCTGATTGGTGGGGTGCTCCGCGAGCCTGGCCCCACCAGTCACGGGTCACCAATCACCAGTTACTTTCCTATGGCGACGAGCGCTAAACACGATTATTACGAGCTGCTGGGAGTGGAACGCAAGGCGACGGCGAAGGATATTCGCACGGCGTTTCGAAAGCTGGCGCGCAAATATCATCCCGACCTGAATCCCGGCGACAAATCCGCGGAAGAAAAATTCAAGCAGCTGCAGGAAGCCTACGACGTACTTTCCGACACGAAGAAGCGCCAGATGTACGACCAGTATGGCTTCTACAGCGACAATGCTCCGCCTCCAGGGTATGCCGGCGGCGGCGATCCCAGGGATCCCAACGTTAACTTTGATTTTGGCGGATTCGATTTCGGCGGCGGCAGCGGGGCCGGCGGAGCGGGCACCGGTGGAAGTTTTCGCGACCTCTTTAGCCAGTTTTTTGGCGCGGGCCGCGGCGGAGCGACGGAACCGGAGCACGAGCCCGGCGGCGACCTGGAATACCAGATCGAAATTGATTTCCGGGATGCCGTGCGTGGCGCGGTGAAGAAACTGCAAATCACGCGTCTGGATACCTGCGAAGTTTGCCACGGCACGGGAGCCGTGGGCACACCGCAGACTTGCCCGACGTGCAACGGCACGGGACAGGTGCAACAAGCCGCGGGGAAGATGCGCTTCAATGTACCGTGCAGCCGATGCGGCGGCACCGGAAAGCTGCGGACGGCTTGCAAGAATTGCGCTGGCGAAGGTCGCGTGCGGCGGACGGAATCGATCGACGTGCGAATTCCTGCGGGCGTGGCGAATGGCGGGCGCGTGCGCGTACCCGGCAAGGGCAACGCGGGCACGATGGGTGCGACGGCAGGTGACCTGTATTTGCGGGTGGTGGTGCGGCCGCACGAGTTTTTCGAGCGGCGCGGCAATGATTTGTACACAAAAGTGCCGGTGACGGTGGCGGAAGCGTCGCTGGGCGCGAAAGTGGAAGTGCCGACGATTGATGGCCGCGCGCTGGTGAGGATTCCTCCCGGAACGAACAGCGGCAAGACGCTGCGGCTGAAGGAAAAGGGCGTGCCGAGCGCGCGGAATGGTGAGCGTGGCGACCAGTACGTGGAGATTCAAGTGGTGGTGCCAGAGCCGACTGACGAGCGCGTTCGGAAGTTGATGAAGGAACTCGAAGAAGTTGCGCCGGCCGATCCGCGTAAGGATTTGTTTGCGAAAGCGGGAGTCTAAGGAGGAAGCCTGGGCCACCTGAAGGTGGCCGCTACAAAGGCATCTATGCCGCCAAAGACCAGAAAACGCGCCAAAGCCGGTTACATGATCAGCGCTGTCGCGGAGATTTATAAGCTGCATCCGCAGACGCTGCGGTTGTATGAACGCGTGGGTTTGTTGAAGCCATCGCGATCGCAAGGCAACACGCGGCTGTATACAGATTCGGACCTGGAGCGGCTGGACGTGATCCTGACGCTGGCGCGCGACATGGGCGTGAACCTGGCGGGCATCGAAATAATTCTCAATATGCGGGAAAAAATGGTCGAGATGGAGCGGCAGATGAGCGAGTTTGCGCACGTGGTGCAGCAGGAGCTGTGCCGCATCGCGGCGCAGCCCGATGAGAAGACGCCGAAGCATGCGATTGTGAAGGCGGGGCCGAGGATTGTGAAGGCGTAGGGAGTGAGTGACCAGTGGCCAGCGACCGGTGGCAAGTGAAGAGAAGAAAAGATGAACTCGTGGATCGCAGTGCGGGATAACAGACAGCAGATAACAGCGAGCAGGAAACACGGATGGCCCCGAGCGAATCGGGGCTTTTGCTTTTTGTGCACAGATATCCGCAGGGGAGACGCATTGTGAGGGGCGGCGATGGGACGTATGATGCCCTTATGGAGTGCGGGAGCTCTGCTCCCGCTTTTGAAATTGCAATCGCACTGAAGCATTAAGATTGGGAGCCAACGCTTACACCTAAAAGCGGCAGCAGAGCCGCCGCACTCCAAAGGAAGAACATGGCCAGGGAAGATTGCACGCTGTGCAAGGGAACGGGTTGGAAGATGGTGCCGCGAAAAGACGGCGCGGCGGGCCAGATGGCCGTGGCCTGCGAATGCGGCATGGAAGAACGAGCGGAAAAAGTGATGGAACGGGCGCGCGTGCCCAAGCGCTACGAGCATTGTGACTTCGAGAGTTACGCCACAGATCTTGCCGACGGCAAAACTTGGACCACGCAGCACGAGCAGCAGTTGAAGCAAGCGAAACTCCTGACGCAAGGCTTTGTGCGCGACTACCCGGCCACCGAAAAGGGATTGCTGCTGATGGGGCCATCGGGCGCGGGAAAGACGCATCTGGCGGTGGCGGCGTTGAAAGAGCTGATTCGCCGCGGGCACAACGGAATGTTCTGCGATTACCGCGAACTCCTGAAGGAGATCCAGGCCAGCTACAATCCGGCCAGCGAATCCACGGAAATGGGCGTGCTCGAACCGGTGCGAACGGCGGAAATTCTGGTGCTGGATGATCTGGGCGCCAGCAAGCCGTCCGCATGGGTGCTGGATATCATCGGCCTGGTGCTGAATGCGCGCTACAACGAAAAACGAATGACGATATTGACGACGAACTATCTTGACGAAACGCCGACGCCGGAGCCGATGCCACGACTG
>DATLVJ010000539.1:0-2988 GCA_035577585.1 Candidatus Limnocylindrales bacterium | reverse complement strand
CGGCGGCGGAGTTAACGGCGCAGGAGCAGCGGTTGCTGACGCTGTTGGCCGAGGGTTACAGCTACCAGTCGGCTGCCGATCGGATGCACGTAAGCGTAAACACCGTCCGCAACTACGTGCGCAAGATTTACGAAAAGCTGCACGTGCATTCGAAATCCGAAGCAGTGAGCAAGGCGCTACGCCGCGGCGTGATCTGACGGCCGGCGCTCGCAGGCAAACGTGGATTCGAACGAATGCCGCGACCATGGGGGCCCATGCGTAAAACAGCATAATCGGGCGTGGTCAGCCGCTTTGTTGAACACTATTCCGCAGGTGCTCGAGACGCAGCGCTCTCACCCCGCGGGCAAGGACGCCAAGAGCATGACATTGCATAGGCGCTCGAAACACAAATCTTACCGTGCACACTTAGCGCAACGCGGCAGACTTTGACTTCTCCACCCGTCCCTTGGCCATTCGAGACATGATTTCTGTCCAGGCGTACCAGAGGTCGCGGGGCCGCGAAATGGTGTACTCATACCCCTTCAAGCGCTTGACGGCGCGGCCAATTACGTCGCGCCAGGGATTGGTTTGGGGGTCGAGGCTAACATTCATATAGAAGACGGGATAGTCCACATCGTTCAATTGGTTCAAGTAATTTTCAGGCACACTTTGATCGAGAGTCGACTTAAGGCCTGCGATGATTACGGCGTCCGGATGATACGCAGAGTCATTCATTTCTTTGCCGAGCAATTCGGCGAGGAACTGTGCTTCACCATTCTTCTGGCTCAACTGGTTGACATTAACCGTACCCAAACTACCCGGTTTCAATGCTTCGCCCAGCGCCGGGAAGTCGATCTGATCCGTGTTCTCCTGCCTGAAGACCACACGCTCTTGTTGCAGGTTAAAGGCGACGACAGAGAACTTCCTGATTTTTGGCTCCCGAGCGATAAGGCGGAGAGTGGATGCCAACGCATCCGTATCGAAAGGTTGCAGCATTGCGGAGCTGGAGTTCTGCGGAGCGAGGTTGACGAGGACCTTTACATTGAGTGGCCTGCCATCCGCCGCGCTCTCGGCCGCCGGCTCTTCCCTGAATGCTCTCTGATCGACTGCCGCGACGCTGTCAGGAGCCAGGGTAAGCACCAGCTGCTTGTCTTTAGGGGCAAGCCTGGCTTCAATCTCCCAGTAGGACGAGCATACTCGCTCGCCGCGGTCACGCATCAGAAAGTCCACATGATATCGACCCTCACCCAGTTCGAAAACGCCATTAAGGTAGGCGCTCCCCTTCGCATCCTCCTCTATCGCCGGAACGCTCAGATGCTGAGATAGGTACACAGCATCTTCTTTGCGTTCATCCGGAGTAACTCGAAAGACCATGGTTAGCAAACCTTCTGACCCGGCTAGTTCCTTAAGAGGAATTCCGACTTCGTAACCCGCACGAAAGCGAAGATCGAATGCCAAGGCCGGTTTGACAGGGGTCACCGTACATGGCAGGTCTTTGCGTACCTCCCGGGATTCGAGAACAGAAGCGTCGCCGGGCAACAGGCGGACAACGCCGTCGGCGTCCGACGCCTGTATGAGAGTCTGAGCACTCAGTCCTGCAAGGCCAAGAGTGGTTAGTGAGAGGAAACACACAGAGAGTCGTTCGATCATCATCATCACTACCAAACTCTGCATCTCATATTCCAAAAATTAGAAGTCACTCTAGCTCAAGTGTTTTTCGCATAAGATATTGGGTCATTTTTGTACAGGCATACGCACAGGCGTAGTTGTATGAAGATGTTCATTGATAATTTAAGACGGCCCACGAGTTGCAGGCTTCGCTTGAGGGAGGATCTATGAAAACCATTGCTTTGGTATCTTGTATCGGCCTATTTCTTGTCGGTTCAATGAGCGCCCAGGAAGGCTCAAGATTCTCATTCAATATTGGGGGCGGTTTTACCCAGCCAGTGGGAACTACGGGACGGCATCTAGATGAGGGGTGGAACATCCAAGCAGGTGGCGGGATAAAGTTCGGGCCCTACGTCGGCGCGATGATCGATCTCGGATACAACTCATTCGGAATTAATTCAGCGACGTTGAGCAATATCGGAGTGCCCGGCGGTGACCTTCATGTATTTTCCGCTACACTGGATCCGGTAATCCATCTGACTCCGCACGGGCATTTTGACATGTATGTCATCGGTGGAGGAGGAATTTACCATCGTTACCAGGAATTTACGCAACCGTCCGTTGCTAGTGTTGTTGGCTTCGATCCATTCTTCGGATTCTATCCAGCGGCTGTACCCACCACACAGATCCTGGCATCTTATTCAGTAAATAAACCCGGTGTTAACATCGGAGCAGGTATCGCACTCGGCACGAAGTGGCATGGTAAGTTTTATGCCGAGGCACGCTACAATCGAATCTTCATGGGCAACGAGCGGCACACCGATTACATTCCGGTGTCGTTTGGTTTTCGGTGGTAGAGCGGTTTTCGGCGCAGTTCCGTTCCGTATCGATAAAGGCTGGTGCGCGCAAGCGCCTCCGCACCGGACAGGTCTTCACAGACTCAGGCGAAACTGGTGCGCTGTTTGGACCGTTTCCGTAGCAGCCAAGAAACAGGCGCATATCAAGGCGGCGAGCGTCAGTTAGGCGCCAGTTAGGTCGCGAGACGAGAAATGAGATCTGACCGTGCGTCGCTGTAACTGCGTCGCCTTGACTCTGACGATACCAACCGCCAGCAAGCCCTGAAACCCAGGGGCGCTCTCGTTTACGAAAATAACAACATTGGTGAGCGCAACGAATTGCTTCTGGCCTTCTTGCGATATCGGATACTTCATTTCGAGGATGTTGGTGCATATCCTGGACTTCGATTACTTCGTGGCCAAAGTGGAGCCTATTCTGACCGCTTCCGGCGCCGACGGAAAGGCTTGCGTGATTTGTCATGCGAACCACGTCATTTTCAAGCTGCAACCTCCCAACGCCGAAGGCCAATTTTCACCACAGGACAGCGAGTCGAACTATAAATAT
>DATLVJ010000538.1:0-12326 GCA_035577585.1 Candidatus Limnocylindrales bacterium | reverse complement strand
CTGCGCGTTTGACCGCAGCGCCATGCTCGCCGGAGAGCCGGCCAGCGCCATCTGCTTCCAGCAGCCTTCCACGATTTCCAGCCTGCTCCCCGCCGATCTCGACGGCCGCACACTGCCACCCGCGGGCTCACCGAATTACCTGGTCGGCCTCGCCGATTCCACCCACTTGAACTTTTTCCGTTTCCACGTCGACTTCAGCAACCCGGCAAACTCCAGCATGACGGGACCGACGCTCATTCCCGTGGCCCCCTACTCCGAGATCTGCGCCCGCGCCACAACCGTTTCCTGCATTCCGGAGCCGAATCCCGGAGAAAAAGTGGACGGGCTCTCCGATCGCGTGATGTTCCGCCTGGCTTACCGTAACTTCGGCGATCATGAATCACTGGTCGTCAACCACACCATTCAGGGTGGATCCCTCGCCGGCGTTCGCTGGTACGAACTCCGAAATCCCGCGGCACCCTTTGTTTACCAGCAGTCCACGCTGGTTGATCCCGATGTGAACTATTGGTTGGGCAGCGTCGCCATGGACAAAATCGGAAACCTGGCTCTGGGATTCAGCGTTTCCAGTCACAACGTGTTCCCCAGCATTTATGTCGCTGCCCGCGCTCCCGGCGATCCGGCGGGCTCGCTGTCCGGGCCATTGGTCCTGGTGAATGGCAGCGGCGTGCAGCTCAACTCCTTCCGCCGCTGGGGAGACTACAGCTCCATGTCAGTTGACCCGGTGGATGATTGCACCTTCTGGTACACCAACGAGTATTACGCGAACACGGGCATCATCAACTGGGCGACGCGCATCAGCGCTTTCAAGTTCAACAGCTGCAAGGGCCGAAACTAGATATTCGCCCTACGGCATGTTCAATCCGCTCTGCTTCAAAAATCGAAGCGGTAGCCCAAAATCATTTTCGCCAGCAAATGGTCCGTGGCCTTCGTTACGCCCACGCCCACGCCAAAATCGATTTCCCACTTTTCGGAAAAATTCAGGTCGATCGCTGGAATAATCTGCTGTTGCTGCTGCGCCACCGGATCGAATCCCGTCACCGGACCCAGGGAACCGTAATACTCTACGCCAGCGGCCACTTTTTTTTCGTAATATCGTAGCTCACCTTGAAGGCCGCTTCGCAACACACTCTCGTCTGCTATTTCGTCGCTTCGGTCTTCGTTAATATCACAGCTGCACCTGAGGCTAACGAGTCGTAGTAGCTCACCAGGCGTTGCGGCTCATCCGCTTGATAGGAGCCCAAGTTGTGGGCCCAACGGAATCCGATGGGCTCGTACCAGAGTTCAACCTCGATGTGGAACGGACCCGCGGACTGATCCACCGCTGGTGAGTAGCGCACCACGCTTCCTTTGTCGTTGAAATTAGGATCATCGAAGGCATCTCCCACCACCGCTATGTCCGCTTCCGCCGTACTCTTGTCGAAGCCGCGGGGCAAAAGGCGATTGTCCTTGAGGTATCCAACGGCAGTGATCAAACCGGTGGTGACGTGGCCCTCCGGGTCTTTCAGAATCGGCTCGTAGATCTCCACCTGATCGCCGCTGGTGATTTCGCGAAAATGCGGCTCAAAACGCGAAGGATCGGCGTCATTCACATTTCCCTGGATGGAACCGTCCTTATTTAACGCGCCGGATTCGAACACGGTCCGCCCGTTGCGGTCGTGGACCACCACGTGAAGCCACGCGCGCCGTGAAGGATAAGCCGTCGGCAGCTTATGCCCGGTAAGGTTCTCGACGAATACATCGACGTGTAGCTTTCCCTCACCTGTTTCGAGATTCTGGATGCTCACACGCGCGCTCTGCGACTGAAGGAAGTTCACCGTCCGCTCCGCAGCGGCGGTGAGCTCAGCGGGCAACGCAGCCACGCTCAGGTCCTGGCGATAGTTGCTGAGTATGCGCTGCATGAAGAAATTTGCCCCAACAAAGGAGTGATGTCTCGCACCCTGGCGCATCTCTCCGAAGAGCGAGGTCACGGGAGTCTTTTCTTTCACCTCGGGCATGTGGCAGGACTGGCAACTGCCTTTGCCGGCGTACTCGCTATGCTGCCACTCCTGGTAAGGCACCTGTTCCGGCAGTCGCCCGATGGGTTTGCCATCCTTGTCCAGGGCAGTTGTGTATAGGGTGTGGCAAGTCGCGCAAAGGGCCGAATCGCGAATCTGCGTTCCCTCTTCGGGAACGAAACCTCCGGTAGAGCTCTGCATTACCCGCTGATGCCCTGGATCGATAACGAAAGGCCCATGCTCGGGGCGCCGATTCGGGGCCCCCGGCGGGTCGATTACGAAATTGCCGACGTAACTGGCTGGAGTGCCAAGGTTCTGTTTGGATATCTGGTGACACACCGCACAGGAGACACCGTCCGCGGCTTTTGCATTGTCCTTCTTATCCGCGTCGAACGGAAGGCGGGAGAATACATCCACCTTCTTTTGCTGCGCGTGCGCGTCGAAGTACGTCATGGGCATGTGGCAATGCGAACATTCGTCCTGGATCTCCGCTGCCGCCGTGGGATGGTCAATCGTCTCCCGCCGCACACTTCCCTGCCAGTAAGGGTCGCGCGAAGAGTTGGCCATGATACTGGCCCGCCAATCGAGCCCGATGGAATAGTCCGCTCCCACCTCCGTTTTCATCCCGTTGTGGCAGGCCACGCAGCGGTCGGAGGTCTGAAAATTCGTCGGGGAGGAGGAACGCCCGTCGCCTCCGCGCAGCAAGATAGGAGAAGCAATCAGAAATAATGTGAGAGCCGCGGTCAAGCCCCAGGAAGTCTTCTGCATCACCAGCCCTCCGTCAGCTTTCCGTCGCCCCAGTCCCAAAGGATGTAGAAGACAACCTGGCTCTGCCGGCCCGCGACGTTCGTGAACGGCTTGCGAAAACCAAGGCTCGCACGAATGTGTTGCCTGCGGCTGATGGTAACTTGCATCTGCGGGACCACGTCCCAGTTGTTCCTTGCTCTGTCCACCAGATCGCGATCGGCGACGAACTCGACCATCGGAGACCATTGGCGGCCCAAACCGTGATCGCCAGCAAAGGTCTGCCCGATCGCCGTGCGCCAAAAAGCAGTCTGCGGCGCGATGTCCGTATGGCGCGGCAAATCGGCGCCGGCCTGGAACTGGATAAAAGTGTTGGTGGGGAACAGTTGGCCAAATGAGGCGAAGGTCTCAAATGTTGTGGTGCCGGAGCCGAAGCCACGCTGCCTGTTGCCGCTGGGCACAATCACGCCGCCAAACAAGCTGAGGATTGATCCGGTCCTCAGGCTGGACCACATTTCGCGCTTGATGCCCAGCGTCGCATCCCCTACTCCGCCATACCAGGTATGGTTCTCGTTCTGGAACAAAAATGGGACGTCTACCTCAATCTGGTTGTGCACGCCGAACCGTTGCTCGTGAATGATGTGGCTGGACACTCCGGGGGCGCCGTGAGTGTTCACCTGGGCGGTCAACACTTCCTCGTCTTCTGGAAATGCCTTTTCCGTCACCTGCGGGAGCGGCAAATTGAGTTCGCCCCGGGCCCAGCGATCGTTGCGGCAGAAACTCCGCAGGTAGGTGATTAGGTCATCGATCTGGTCCGACGTAAGCAGCTCGCTGAAAGCCGGCATGATTTGCGAGAAGCCGCGCGCCGGCCCGCCATGGAGAATCACGTCTTTCCACACCGAGTTGGGCTCGGGTGTGGTCTGATCGCAACGCGTGAAATCAGGAAAAGTGTCGGGGCGTTGAAACTCGGTCAGCGTCTGCGGCGCGCCCCTGCCGTCGGCACCATGACAGGTAATACATCCTGACTTGAAAAGGCGTTCGCCATTCTTAACATCGTGCGAACGCATTTTGATCGTTTGCGATTTGATCGACTGAGCAAAGAGAAGGGCGATCCCCCCAAAAAAGATCAAAGCGACCGGGGTGCGCACCGATCCTATCCTGTATACGCCAGCCATCCTCTGAAAAACCGCCACCGCCGCACAAATCCAGCCTCGCTTCATCCGGCTCCTCTGGAAACACACTTAGAATAACCACATGTAAATCCCATAAGATGTGAAATAAAGTTTCCGGGATGCATTTTTAATCTTTTATTAATGTGGTCCGTCTGCCCGGCCGGGCCTCAAGCGTGCGGATGCGCCTTATCGTAAATATCCATTAACTGCCGGATCGACGCATGCGTATATTTCTGCGTGGTCGAAAGCGACTGGTGCCCCAGCAACTCCTGAATCGCGCGCAAATCCGCGCCATCGGCCAAAAGGTGCGTTGCAAACGCGTGCCGCAGCGAGTGCGGATGCAAATCCCAGTTTACGTTCACCAGCTTCACGTATTTCTTGACGATCCGCCCGACGCTCCGTTGCGTCAGCCGCCGGCCCCGGTAATTCAAAAACACCGCCTCGGCGCTGCTCCCGCGCCCCGCATCCTCACCCGCTTGCAGCAGCGAATCCCGCACCGGCCAGTACGCCCTCAGAGCTTGCGCCGCCTTTTCTCCGTACGGCACGATGCGCTCCTTGTTGCCCTTCCCGCGTACGCGCAGCATCTTATCCTTCTGATCCATGTCCGCCAGGTTCAACCCCGTCAACTCGCTCACCCGCAGCCCCGCTGCATATAGCAATTCCAGAATCGCACGATCCCGCGGCAACAGCAGCTGATCTTCCTGAATCGTGGACAACTTTTCCGCCACAGTCCGCCCGTGATTATTTCGTTTTGTCTTCGGTCCAGCGCGCTCTTCGCGATTCCCGCTTCCGGAAAGTTGATTCAGAAATCCGTTCATTTCCTCCGCGGAAAGCACTGCCGGGACGCGTTTCGGCAATTTCGGCGTGGCCACCAGCCGCGCTGGATTTTCGTTCAACCGGCCTTCCCTTACGCAATATTTGAAAAACGAACGCAGCGCCGCCAGCTTCCGCGCAATCGAGCTCTTCTCCAGCCCCGAATCGTGCAGATGCGCCACAAACTCCCGGATCATGTGATGGGTTATCTTGCCGAGCTGCGGCGTTTCCGTCCCCGGCGGCGTCAGGAACGTCGCAAACTGTTCCAGGTCGTGCCCGTAATTCACCAGTGTGTGCGGCGAAGAGTTACGCACCGAGCGCATGTACTCGATATATTTTTGAATCGTCGGATTCATTCCGCCTCGCGTTGACTCCCTAAAGTATAGATACACTTCCGCGTGCGGTTGGTTTTCCTGGTTGGAATGTTCCTATTAGGTCAGGCCTGACTGCCGTTCCGCGCTTGCCCGTTTAGCCCTTCACGCCGACCGGCGCCGGCTCTTCCGCATGCGCCACGACCGGCTTCTCCGCCGGTTTCTCCTCCGGTGCCAGCTTCTCCCAGTCGCATCCTTCTTTAAGGCACGCGCGGACCGTGCCGATCTTCGTCTTCTTCTCCACCACAAATGGCGCGCCGCATTTCGGACACGGTTCCGCGATCGGCATGAACGGTGTCGTGAAATCGCAATCCGGATAACGCGAGCAGCCATAGAACACCCGGAATCTTCCACGCCCGCCCTTGCCCATGCTTCCGCGCTTAACAAATTCGCCTTCAGCGCACTTGGGGCACTTGATGCCCATGGTGATCGGCCGCGTGTACTTGCACTTCGGATATCCCGAGCAACCTATGAATTCCCCAAACCGCCCGTGCTTTTTCACCAACCCGTTTCCATCCAGCGGGCACTTTTCGTCCAGCGGCTCGTCCGGCTGGTGCGCAATCCGGGTTCCGGCCACCAGACGCCGCGTCGTCTTGCAATCCGGATAGCCTGTGCAAGCCAGAAACGCGCCAAACCGCCCGCGCTTCAACGCCATCTCCTTGCCGCAGTTTTCGCAATATTCAACCTTGTTCTCTGCATCCTCGGGGATTTCTTCCGACATGTCCTGAATGAAATCGCATTCCGGATACCGCGAGCAACCCAGGAAAAAACCGTGCCGGCTGATGCGCTCCAGCAATTCTCCCTGGCCGCACTTCTCGCACTTCTTCCCCGTCGGAATTCCGGCTTTGTAGGAAATCATTTCGTCGCCGGCCTTGTCCAGGTCCACGACGAATTTTTCCCAGAACTCTTTCACCGATTCCCGCCACGGCAGCTTGCCTTCTTCAATTTCGTCCAGCTCTTCTTCCAGGCGCGCCGTGAACTTCACGTCGAACACATCCTCAAAACTCTTGATCAGCAGCACGCACACCCGCTCGCCCAGCATCGTCGGCGTGAATCGCCCCTGATCTTTCTTCACATACTCGCGCTCCACGATCGTCGAAATAATCGAAGCGTATGTCGAAGGCCGCCCGATGCCGTCCTCTTCGAGTTACTTCACCAGCGTCGCTTCCGTGTACCGCGGCGGCGGCTCCGTGAAATGCTGGTCCGGCTTGATCGATTCCAGCTTCAGAATCTGCCCCTCGGTTACCCGCGGCAGCGCCTTGCCTTCTCCTTCGTCATCCTTTTCGTCGTCTTCGCGGTCCGCGCCCGCCACCGGTATCTGGTACACCTTCAAATACCCGTCGAATTTCATGATCGAACCGTTGGTCCGGAACGTGTAATCCCCCGCATTAATATCAATTGTGGTTTGGTCGTACACCGCCGGCAGCATCTGCGAAGCCACAAATCTCTGCCAGATCAACTGGTACAGCTTGAAAACGTCGTCCTCCAGATATTTCCGCACGTCGTCTGGAGTTCGAGAAACTTCCGTCGGGCGAATCGCTTCGTGCGCGCCTTGCGCATCCTTCTTCGACTTATAGAAGTTCGGCTTCTCCGGCAAGTACGCGCTGCCGAAACGCTCCGGGATCAAACTACGCACCTGCTCCAGCGCGTCATTGGAAACTTGCACGGAATCCGTGCGCATATAGGTGATCAGCGCCACCGAACCCTCAGCGCCCAATTCCACGCCTTCATACAGCCGTTGCGCCAGGGCCATCGTGCGCTTCGCCGTATATCTCAGGCGGTTATACGCCGCCTGCTGCAGCTTTGATGTCGTGAACGGCGGCGGCGCGTTCCTGCGCTTTTCCTTCAGCGTGACGCTCGCCACTTCCCACTTCGCTTTGCTTACCGCGGCAACGATAGCTTCCGCAGCTTCCTGATTCGTTACCTCGATGTCCTCGCCCTTTTTCTTCGTCAGCCGCGCTTCGAAAATCGGCGGCTCGCCCGCGTCCAGCATCGCGTGAATCGTCCAGTATTCCTGCGGCACAAACGCGCGAATCGCCTGCTCGCGCTCCACGATCAGCCGCAGCGCCACCGTCTGCACGCGCCCCGCGCTCAGCCCGCGCCGAACTTTGTCCCACAGCAGCGGCGAAATCTTGTACCCCACGATGCGGTCCAGAACGCGCCGTGCCTGCTGCGCGTCCACCAGTTGCGCGTCCACCTGCCGCGGCTTCTCAAACGCCGCCCGAATCGCCTTGGGGGTAATCTCGTTGAATGTTACGCGGAAAATCTTCTTCGGATCGATTGGCTCGATCTCGATCTTGTCTTTCTCGGCGGGCTTCTTCGCGAATTTGCCTTTGCCTTTTTTCCCCGCTGCCGCCGCGGCTTCTGCTTCCTTGGCTTCTTTTTCGGCGTCCTTCTTCCCGTTCTTGTTGTCCTCTTCGTCGTCGGGTATCAGGAATTTCGCAGGCTTCGAAAGCACCATCGCCAGGTGCGCGGAGATCGCCTCTCCTTCGCGGTCCGGGTCGCCTGCCAGGTAAACGGCATCCGCCGTGGCCGCGCTCTTCCGCAAATCGTTAATCACTTTCCCTTTGCCGGGTATCACCTGCAGCGTCGGCTCGAAAATCTTGGCGTCGTCCAGGTAGATCGGTTTCAGCGGCGGCTTGGGCGCCGTGGCCTTCCCCCCGCGCTTGCTCTTCTTCTTTTTCTTCTGCGCGTTGACTTCCTTTTCACTGATAGGCAGACGAATTCCTATCGTCTTCGTCGGCAGGTCCATCACGTGGCCGATCGAAGCCTTCACCGTGTAATTCTTTCCGAGATATTTATTGATCGTCTTCGCCTTTGCCGGCGACTCGACGATCACCAATGAACGTCCCATGAGTTCCTTTGTAACCTGTGAGGCTGCGTTTGGAAGGCTTACCGGGGCGGTCTGTGTCCTTCTCGCTACCTTATATATCGTCTTCCCGCTGCACTCTTACGCTTGCAACTGATGCTCTTGATCGCCCTTTGGGTGCATTGTTCCGAGTGCCGCGCGCTAACTCCCGCGTTTACAACAGCACTTTGCTGAACTGCTTTCCGGGGATCTGCCGAACCATCCCCTTCATCTCCAAGTCAAATAGCGTAGCCAGAACTACGCTCGAATTCAACCCGCTGGTTTCGACGATATCGTCTATCGGACGGGGCTCTTCCACGTTCAATAGCTCGTAAACTGCTTTCTGTGAACCACTTAGCCCGTCTTCCGCCAGCAAATTCCGCTGCTCCGATTCCAACTCTTCCGCTCGTACTAAAACCGCCCGGATCGGTGTCGGCAGCTCTTCGATCACATCTTCGGCGCTGGTCACCAGTTTCGCTCCTTGCTTGATCAACTGGTTCGGCGCGAAGCTCATTTCCTGTGTCACGTTGCCCGGCACGCCGAAAACTTCCCGCCCAAACTCCATCGCCAGCCGCGCCGTGATCAACGACCCGCTGTACTGCTTCCCCTCCACAATCACCACGCCCAACGGCATGCCCGCAATAATACGGTTGCGCACCGGAAAATTTTCCGGCGCCGGATGCGTGCCCATCGGTAATTCGCTCAGGATTGCTCCCCTCTCCAAGACCTTTTCGTAAAGTTTCTTGTTCTCCTTGGGGTAGCACACATCAATGCCCGTCCCGATCACGCCAATCGCCCGGCCGCCAACCGCCATCGTCCCCTGGTGCGCCAGTGCGTCCACCCCTCGCGCAAGTCCGCTCACAATCACGAGTCCGCGCTTTGCCAGCTCTCGCGCCAGCCGCTCCGCCATCTGTGTTCCGTACGCGGTCGGCCGTCTCGTCCCCACAATACTGATGGTCGGCTCATTCAGGATCTGCGCGTCGCCCCGCAGGTACAGCATCACCGGCGGATCGTAAATTTGCAGCAGCGTCTGAGGGTACTCGGGCTCCGTCCAGTTGATGAGTTTTGCGCCCACGGCCCGCAGCGCCGCCACCTCTTTTTCCGCCCGCCAGAAATTCTGCTTCTTGAAAATTGCCTGCGCCGCCGGAGCCGGCAGGTTGCAGGCCTCCAGCGCCGTCAAGCTCGCCCGGAACACTCCCTCCGGCGATCCAAATTCACGCAGCAATCGCGCGGACAGCCGGGCCGCTATGCCCGGCGTCATGGTCATCGCCAGCCAAGAGAGGGAAGCTTCCAGCTCCATCGCACCTCGAGCCTACGGGCATACTAACCGACTTGTCAAGTTCCCATAGCGTACCGACCCCGTAGTGGCCGGTCTTCAGATCGGCCGTTCCTGTTTTGGAGTGTGATGGCTCAGCCACCGCTTTTACGGATTCAGCGCAACCGCCCAAGTCGCTCTGCTGCCAAAACAAAACCTCCGGCGCGATTTTCCCGCGCCGGAGGTTCGCTTGCTTGGTTTCTATCGTTGCTAACTCCGCCGGCCTACCGCCCTGCGCGATCTCCCCCGCCGAAATCGAACAGGTCAAACAAATCGCCAATCGCCGGCGTGTTCGTCGGGGCGTAGAGGTTTTCTCCGTCCGTCCTCGGATTCGGCAGGTTGTCCCTGCTGCGCCCGCTGATCGTCGGCAAGTTCCAGTTGCGTTCGATGAATTTCAGCACCGAAACGTGGTCCGTGTACTGGTGCGAGATGTGCCCGGCCTTCGTGTACTTGGACACGACGATCAGCGGAATGCGCGTGCCGTCGCCGAAAAAGTCCAGCGGCTGCACGTATCCGGAGTCGTAGTAGCCTCCACCTTCATCCACGGTTACGATGATCGCCGTGCTCTCCCACAGCTTCTTGTTCGATTGCACAGCGTCCACGATCTTCTTTACGAAGCCTTCGTACAAGTTCCACTTCGAAGACGCCGGGTGTCCATCCACCCAGCCGCTCGGCTTCACGAACGAAACCGCCGGCAAATCGCCGCTGGCGATGTCCGCGTACAAGTCGGTCGTGTCCTTGATGTGCGCGGTGCGCACGGCATCGTTGGCCATGATTTGCGTCTGGTAGTGGAACCCGTTGCAGATGTTGCAATATTGGTCGCTATTCGGTCCCACGGTGCCGTAGTTCAGCTGATATTTGTCGCCGAGGTAGGCGTTCCACTGGTCGTTGTAAGACTTCCATGACACTTTGTTTTCCAGCAGCACGTCGCCGATACTCCGCTGGCTCGTCGGCGGAATCGTGAACGGCGTATTGTTCGGATTCGTGTCCGTGTACGCGTTGCTGCCGTCGCCAAAATATCCGGGGTTGTAGTTGTTCAGCAGGTAGTAGTGGTCCGGGTCGCACTTTGGCTCGATCGGCCGCGGCAACGAATTCAAGTAAGTTAGGATAGGCGCCACTCCAGGCTGCGAGGCATCCGAGCAGTTCGTGTAGCTTCCGCCGCCATAAACGCCCGTGGATGCCCCGTTGTTCCCGAAGCCGCCGTAACCGTCCTGGGTCCAGAAATTGTTGGTGCCGGCAACCGGATTCGGATTTTCGATCTCATCCACCGGGCCGCCCGCCCAGATTGTTTCGTTGTGCGGCGGCGCACCCGGAGTCCCGTCGGGATTGCTGAACCAGATCGGATCGCCGAAGAACAGCATGATGCTGTCCAGGCCAGTCCCGCCCATCGCCGGCTGGTGATAGTTGTCGCTCATCGCATAGTGATCCGCCAGGAACTTCGTGTACGGCACGTCTCCCTGCGCGATATTGTAGAAGCCCATTGCTGTCGCGCCTTCGCCGGTCGTATGTGCCGTGGGAAAATAATCGGGGTCGAAACCTGTCGGTGTGGGCGCGGGCTTCCCGTTGTTGTTCGAGCCCACCGTGACTTCCGTCCAGGTAAATAGATCCGACAAGCAGCCGCTTGGATGTGCCTTCGAAATGTGCGCGGCGTCGCAATCAAACTGCTGCCACATCTGGTAGAACCGGTGCACCGGGCTGGCCGCATATCCATCATCTGTCAGCGCGCCCGTCGTTTTGGTGTTGGTCAGTTGAAACGGTCCCGGAGCCAGCGTCGAATACGGCGCCGAGTTGTGCACGCCCGTGATTCGTGTGTCCGGCACTTTCCCGGTCAAACCCGTTCCGCCGCTGGTCAGGAATGTGTAGTAGTCCTCCGCCAGGCCGTTTTCTGACGACATCGCATCGCCCAGTGAACAAATCCCGTTGTTCTTGCAAACGTCGGTCGGCCCGCCGTTCAACGGCGCCGGCAGCGTCGGGTACAGCGTCTTATTCTTCGGCGCCAATTGGAATGTCGCGCTGTCCGTGGCATCCGCGGCATATTGCTGCGCAAATGAAAAGTTCGGCCCCGGCGTTCCATCCTCGTTGACAATCTTTTTCGATAGAAGATTGTCCACGCTCTCCCCCTTCTTCGGCTGGTATGTAGCGAAGAGGTGGTCGAACGTCCGGTTTTCTCCCACGATCACGATGACATGTTGGATCGGCGTGCGCGCCTGCTTCGTGCTCTCCCCGTCGTGTTCCTTAGCCTGCGTTGCACCAACGAACGGCCCCGCCAGGCCCATCTGTAGCATCATCAGCGAAGCAAGCCCCGCTCGGGCGCTATGCCGCAACTGGGATGCAAAACTTTTTGCTTTCATGCTTGTGCCTCCTCATTCCTTTTTTCGGTCTGGGAGGCCTACACTGACTTCTTTTCGTTTCTCTCTCGTTCCACCTGTGTAAATTCCCGGTGCTCTTTTTGTGAATTCCCCGTGACACGTCTGCTTAGTGCCGCCGCACCAACTCTTTTCTCAGGTCTTCACCTGAAATGTTTCGCTTTTCTCGTGGATCCCTCCGGTCGCTTCCTGGCTGATGCGTGGTTTCCCGCCGAACTGTTATCATGTGCCGCTGCAAGAGTCGCAAGCCCATGTCTCGAAAATCCACCTGGAACTCGCTTCAAGGCAAAATCGCGCTAGTCGCCGGAGCCACACGCGGCGCCGGACGCGGCATCGCCGTCGCCCTCGCCGCCGATCCCCGCGCCATGAAAAAGACTGGCCGCGTCTTCAGCTCCTGGGCCCTCGCCCGCGAATACGGTTTCACGGACCTCGACGGCTCTCAACCCCACTGGGGCGATTACGCCCGAAGAAAATATGGCCGCTACAAAATCTGCGACGACAAATTTTATTCCTACTGGGTCCCCGGACTGATCGAACTAATCTTCCCCGACTGGTTTTGATGCCGCTCGCCGGGCACCGAGCTTAGCGACAACCAAAAATCGAAAGCGCAGCCGCAAGGGGTCAGCGGCTGCGCTTTTTTTTGGTCCTCCTTTAAGCGATCAGAAACCCAACCCGGAATCATCGCTGCCGCACGCGGTAATCT
>DATLVJ010000537.1:0-2075 GCA_035577585.1 Candidatus Limnocylindrales bacterium | reverse complement strand
TGGTGCGACCGTAGTCGAGTGCCGCAACGAGAACAAGCTCTACCGCAAGTTCACAGGCTCTGATTTTTCACCGAGACAGATTGACAATTTTCTTGACGGGATAGACGGGCCTCTTCCTCGAACCGACGGCTCGTTCCAGGAACCCGATTGGGGCCAATCCGCAGTGCAATTTGGAGGCATAGACATGGTGCGGGTTGCGCGCGGAGAAGTGAATTCAGAGAATCAGCCGATAAGCGGCCAGGCCTACTGGTTCGATTCTACTGGGCTGCTTCGCGCGGCCTATGTGCAACCCAGAACTACCATCTATTACAAATTTACCGAATGGAGCCGCAAGCTGGTACCGCGCCGAATCGAACTAACGGAGAACGACGCTCGCTTGATGGTTACAACCATCGATCAAATCGAGTCGCCAGCCGACACCGCGGACTCTTTGTTCGTATTGGATGAAGTGGTCCCAGAGATCATCGGCGATTCAGAGGAGTACGCCGGTCCGGGTTTTGTCCCGCCGCAGCCAGTTCATAAGGTAAAACCTGATAACCCTCCCCCAGGACATGGGACTGTTCAATTAAGCCTTCAATTAGATCGTCACGGACACGTTCTCAACGTCACGGTGCGACAGAGCGCTGGCCAAGCTCTTGATGATGCTGCCGTGCGAGCAGCCAAGCAATGGGAGTACACTCCCATGCTCGTTAAAGGCAAGCCGGTTCCCGGATTCGCAACCCTCAATTTTGTGTTCTGAGAATTTCGCTCGACTGTCTTGCCGACCGCGAGGATGCTAGACTTCTTGCGGCTCATGGCACTCAAAGAGAAAAACTTCTGGCTAGATACGGTGGCGGGGCCTGCCACGGGCGCGACCGGAGCTTTGCCCAACAGGGTGGACGTGGCAATCGTTGGCGGGGGATTCTGCGGCCTCTCCGGGGCGCGGATGCTGGCGCAGCGTGGCGTGCGCGTAGCGCTGTTCGAAGCCGAATCGCTGGGCTGGGGCGCAAGCTGCCGCAACGGCGGCATGGTCCTGACCGGCATGAAGCTGCCCGTGCCGACGCTGCTCAAGCGCTACGGCCGCGAATCCGTGCAGCGCATGTACTCCGCCTCGCTCGAATCCATCGATCTCGTCGAGCGAATCGTCAACGAAGAGGGAATCGACTGCAATTTCTCACGCTGCGGCCATCTCGAAGTCGCCTGCAAACAATCGCATTTTGATCATTTCTCCACTGCCGCAGCGCGGATCAAAAACGAGTTCAATCACAAGCTCCGCATCGTCCCCAAAAGTGAGTTGCAAACCGAAATCGGTTCGCCGATCTATTTCGGCGGGATGGTTGACGAATCCAGCGCCAGCGTGAATCCCGCCCGCTACGTGAACGGACTCGCCAAAGCAGCGCAGCGCCACGGCGCCTGCCTCTACGATCACACTCGCGTCACAAGCGTTTCTTCTCAGCCGAACGGTTCCAGCGGCAGCTTCCGCGTGGAAACCACTCGCGGCTCACTCACCGCGAAAGAAGTCCTGCTAGCCAGTGGCGCTTACACCACGGCGGCCACGCCCTCCCTGCGCAAGAAAGTAATTCCCATCGGCTCCTACATCATCGCCACAGAAATTCTTCCCGACGCCCTCGCCGCCGAAGTCAGCCCCCGCAACCGCATGATCTACGACTCCAAGCACTTCCTTTATTACTACCGCCTGACGCCCGACAATCGCATGCTCTTCGGCGGCCGCGCCGCCTTCTTTCCCGAATCCGAAAGCACAGTACGCGAAAGCGCCGAACTCCTGCGTAAGGGAATGATCGAAGTTTATCCCCAACTCCGCGACACAAAAGTCGAATACGTCTGGGGAGGCACTCTCGATTTCGCAATGGACGTGATGCCGCACGCGGGAAAAATCGACGGCATGCATTTCGCCCTAGGCTTCGCCGGCCACGGCGTGGGAGCCGCAACCTGGATGGGCGCAAAACTAGCCAACGTAATCTGCGGCGACCCCGACGACAACCCCTTCTCCCGCATCCCGTTCCCCGCCGCCCCCCTCGGCCTCCGCAGCGGCAACACCTGGGCCCTCCCCCTAGCCGGCGCCTACTACAAATTCC
>DATLVJ010000536.1:0-5116 GCA_035577585.1 Candidatus Limnocylindrales bacterium | reverse complement strand
CTGACGTGCGTGGTGGCGTTCGCACTGGAGCGGCACGAGGATTGGACACTGCTGATTCCGGTGCTTCTGCAAAGATTTTATTATCGGCAGCTGATGTATATCGTGCTGTTCCGGTCGGTGAAGGAAGCGGTGAGTGGGCGCCCGGTGGGATGGAAGGGCGTTGAGAAGGAACCGCCAGCGATGGAGCCGGCAACGCTGTAGCGACCCCCTGAGAAGCAGCATCGCTGTGCCAATATGGCCTTAATTTAGAAACCCTTTTACAACTTTTTACAATCGTTTGCTTGGGCTTGACACATTCATTGGGGCAAGCCTTTATAGTCCTGCCCAGTAAGCGCGATTACCCACCGGACGAGGGATCAGAATGGCCAGGAACTGGCGGTTGACGGAACGCACGCGAACGCTGCTGACGCTGGAGTTGGCCATTGTGCTCCCCGCGGCCGCCCTGATGGGCTTTAGCATCTGGAACCTGAAGCATATCCAGCGGTCTGAGGCTGTCGAAGCAGCCATTCAACGCGACTTTTCCCACGTGCTGAAGATTGCCGAGAAGAAAACCTGGCATAAGGCCAACGATATGGTCACGCCTGTTCGTAGCAAGTTTCCTAACGCCGACGAGGACCGCGCCAAAATCAAGGCCAAACTCGAGCAGATACTGACGGAACATCCCGAATTCGCGTACGCGTTCCTGTACGACAAGAAGAGCAATCTGTTTGTTAGCCGGGCGCAACCGGGGCGCGACTGGGATTCGAGTTTCTACGCACGCGCTCAGGAAGCTATCAACGCGGCACAGTCATGGGTTCCCCTGGAAGCCCCGCAGATGGCCGCGAAGGTTCACCTGATGGAGAAGGAGGATGCGCCAGTGCTGTTCGAAGGCTTCTGGATCGTAAACGATAGTCAGCGCACCTACTATAACGTGGCTTTCTTTACCCCGCCCGACGTGCCGAAAGATCGCGTGGAGCTAGGGTTTGTCTCGTTTGACGAAGACTATCTCCGCAAGACGTTTTTGCCTGCAATGATGAAGGATGTATTGACCAGCAGGAGCAACGTGTTGCAGCTCGAAGAGAATCCCCCAGTCATGATGATTCATCCGTCGAAGGATCCCGGTCCCTGGGTATCGTCAGCAAATTGGGACGGGGGCAATCCGGAAGCGGACCGCAATTTTGAATATGTTTTCCCTGGTTTAAGCGTAGCCATCAAATACCAGGGAACAACGGTCGCCGATATAGGTTCGAAATTCCTCAGATATAACTACATCGTGCTCGCGGCCCTTTCTGTGCTTATGGTCGGCGGAATTTGGCTCACCTATCGCAACGTCTCCAGGGAAATGAATCTGGCGAGGCTGAAGTCTGATTTTGTCGCCAACGTCTCGCACGAATTGCGGACTCCGCTGGCTTTGATCCGGCTCTACGCCGAAACTCTGGAGCTTGGGCGGCTGACGGCGAAGGAAAAATACCAAGAGTATTTCCGCATCATTCGAGAGGAGAGCGAGCGGCTGACGGCGCTTATCAATAATATCCTGGACTTTTCGCGAATCGAAGCGGGACGCAAGGAGTATGAGTTCAAGGAAACCGATCTGGCGGAACTGGTTCGGTCGACACTGGATTCCTACCGGTTCCAGATCCAGCAAAACGGTTTCGCGTTCGAAGAGAACATTTCGCCCGATATCCCGCCAATGAGGGTGGATCGCGAAGCAATCGCGCGATCGCTTCTCAACCTGGTGAACAATGCGCTGAAATACTCGAAGGACCGGAAGTTCATCGGGGTGAGTCTGTACCGGGCGGACAGCTCGATCAATCTGGAAGTCCAGGACCGCGGCATCGGCATCCCGGCCAACGAGCAGGATAAGATCTTCGAGAAATTTTACCGCTGCGGAGACCCGCTGGTGCACAACGTGAAGGGATCGGGGCTGGGCCTCTCTCTTGTGCGGCATATCGCGCGGGCGCACGGTGGCGAAGTGCTTGTTGAAAGCGAGCCCGAGAAAGGCAGTAAATTCACGATCGCGCTGCCATTCACTGCTGCTTCACAAACGGGAAACGCTACGGCATAAGACGCAGAAACAGGCAGTGTTCGGGTCATGCACGGGGGAGAGAGTATGTGTCCAGTCAAGATTCTTGTGGTCGAGGACGAGCCGAACATGGTTGCCGGGCTGCGCGATAACTTTGAGTTCGAGGGATTTCAAGTGATAACAGCACTGGATGGTGTCGAGGGACTCGAACGGGCGCTGAAAGATTCGCCGGACCTGATCGTGCTCGACGTGATGATGCCACGCATGAGCGGGCTGGATGTCTGCAAACAACTGAAGGCCAAACGGCCCTCGATTCCCATCATCATGCTTACGGCGCGGGGCCAGGAGGTGGACAAGGTTGTCGGACTGGAACTTGGCGCCGATGACTACGTCACCAAACCTTTCTCAATCCGCGAACTACTCGCTCGGGTCAAAGCTGTTTTGCGCCGTGCACAGACACTTCCCAAGGAGCAGGACCGCTACACCTTCGGCGACGTGGACGTGAATTTGCGCAGCTATCAGGTAACTCGCGGCGGCAGCCCGGTCGAGTTCTCCAATAAGGAATTTGAGCTCCTGAAACATTTCCTGTGCCATTCCGGGGAGACGCTGAGCCGCGAGCGCTTGCTGGATGAGGTATGGGGTTATGAGAACTTTCCGACAACCCGGACGGTGGATGCCCACATAGTGCGGATTCGGCAAAAGCTGGAACCGGTTCCGGATCAACCGCGATTCTTTTTGACCGTACACGGAGTGGGCTACAAATTCGTAGGCTGAGATGAGCATGATTATGCCAGGCATAGAAACGCAGCATGCGACGCGAAAATTGCGGGGGACACATCCGCCGCAGGCAGCAAGCTGCGCAACGGATGCGCAGGTGCGGCAGCAACCGGCGGTCGCAGCGGCCGGCGACCTCACCGGGAGTGCCCGGGTGTTGAGGGACGAACTCGACAGCGTGCGCCGCGAGCACGCAAAACTGCAACAAGCGGTTTATGAGGCGGCGCAGATCCAGCGGCGGCTTTGCGCGCCACGCGAATTGGTGTCGGGCGAGTTCGAAATCGCGGGCGAGATTTTCCCGGTCCGTCACCTCTCCGGTGATTTTTTCAAGGTGATGGAACTCGATTTGACGCTAGGACTGACCGTGGGAGACATCGCGGGCAAGGGATTATCGGCAGGAATCTGGCAGGCCCATTTGATGGACCTGATCCAGAGGTGCGCGAGGGCTTGCGCGCTGCCGGCGGATGCGGTGGCCGCGGTGAATCGCGACCTGTGCCGGGATCGGAACGAACCGCCGCTCGCCGGACTGTTTTTTGCGCGGCTGGATCCGCGGAGCGGCGAACTTGAGTACTGCAACGCTGGGTTGCCGCCGCCGCTGTTGCTTCGGCGCGACAAGTCAGTGGAAAAACTTGAACGAGGCGGGCCGATGCTGGGAGCGCTGAAAGAGTCGAAATACGAAGCGGGGACGGTTTTCCTGAATCCCGGCGACTTGCTGCTCGCGTATTCCGACGGACTTACCGAATGCCGGAATTCACGGGACGAAGAGTTCGAGACTGGCAGGCTGGCGGCCACAGTCGAAGCAATCGGCGGGGCGACGGCGAACCAGATTCTTTTCTCCACCCTGGGAGCGGTGCTCGATTTTGCCGATTGTTGTTCGCCGGAGGACGATTTGACGTTGCTGGTCGTCCGCCGCCGTGAAGGCATTGCGCCGCCGCAGCCCCCCGCCGGCAAGCAACAGAGTGCGAAGCCGCGGCGCCAACCGAATTCCGATCCTCAACCGAAAGAAGCAGCAAAGAAAGCGGTAAAGAGCACGGCCAGTTAGACAAAAGCAACGACGAGCTCGGCCATTTGAAGCGGGCGAGCCCGACGCTTTTGGTGTGTCCAATTTGGAAGGAAAGGACCGGCAATGGCAACAAAACCTGGTTTGATGGTCATGGAAGATGCGCCGTACGGCGCGACGCGGAATCCGGCACAGCCAATCTGTCCCGAGAGATTCAGCATGATTTATACGACTCACTATCGCTATGTTCTGGGAATCTGCCATCGGTTTTTCCGGCAGCGGGAAGATGCCGAGGACGCGGCGGCCGAGGTGTTCCTGAAGCTTTACAGGGTTTTGCACCAGAAAGACGAGCGACTGCCGTTCCGCCCGTGGGTGGCGCAAGTGGCGTGGCGACACTGCATTGACAAGCTGCGGCAAAGAAAGCGCGAGAGAAGCTCTTCCCTGGAGGAGGCCGATTTTGAGAGCATCCCCGATCGTTCGATTTCTTCGCCTCTTTCGCAACTTCTGCAGAAAGACGAACACCGCCAGTTCAGGGAGCAATTGACCCGGCTGCCGCACAGATACAAAGCGCCGCTCATGCTGCTCTACTACAAGCGCATGAGTTATTCCGAGGTCGCCCGCGCACTGAACACACGCCTTCCGGCACTCCGAACGATGATCTTTCGAGCCAAAGGCTATATGCGCCGCAATCTGCACGCGGAACAGTGCGAGCAGAATTAGCCAGGTCCATGCAAGACGCCGAGGCAGCCGGACGATCGCGGGGGAGGCGAGGAGTAGGAACCGCCGGCGATGGAGCCGGCGACGTTATAGTTGTTTGCGTGAATTGCGAGTCGGTGCACGGTTTGTAATTTCCTTCACAATTTGATTGCGATTCATATTGCGTCGAGATCCTTCACCCAGCTCCGGTAAAAATCACCGAAGTCCGAACCCGGACTTTGCCGGATGAGTTCAAGCAGACAAGTCGTGGCGAATTGGCGAATAGGCTCAGCGGATTAGTTGGAGAGGTGTGGCTGGGCGGGGCTGGACTGCGGCGGGGGGAAGAAAAAATCGCGAGGGGTGGCGCGGAACTGGCGCCACAGGTTGCGAAGGATTTCGAGGTGGTCGCGGCTGGAAACGTCCTGGGCGCGAAGGGCGAGACGCAGAGCGAGATAGAAACTTACGCCAAGGTTCAGCACGAAGGTGACGGCAATGCCGAGGCCGGCCCAGATGAGCGCGCCGCGGCCAAGGATTTCCGGGCCGCGGGAGGCGATACCGAGCGCCAGGGTTCCCGTGGAGAGCGTGACGTGGCGGACATCGAGCGGCACACCGAAGATGTGGCCGACGATCGGAGTCATGCCGAG
>DATLVJ010000535.1:0-7246 GCA_035577585.1 Candidatus Limnocylindrales bacterium | reverse complement strand
TGCCGGATGCGCACGATGCGTCGAAGCGCCACGCACCATCGATGCTGACCACGGACCTTTCGTTGCGGTTTGATCCTGCTTACGAAAAGATTTCACGGCGCTTCTACGAGCATCCGGATCAGTTCGCTGACGCGTTTGCGCGAGCGTGGTTCAAGCTGACGCACCGTGACATGGGCCCGATCGTGCGTTATCTCGGCCCGCTGGTTCCGAAGGAGACGCTGCCGTGGCAGGACCCGATCCCCGCGGTGAACCATCCGTTGGTTGGGGAGCAGGAGATTGCCGCTCTGAAGGCGAAAATCCTGGCGTCCGGGCTGTCCGTTTCGCAGTTGGTGTCGACGGCTTGGGCATCGGCGTCGACGTTTCGCGGCTCTGATAAGCGCGGCGGAGCGAACGGTGCGCGCATTCGACTGGCGCCGCAAAAAGACTGGGCGGTGAACCAGCCGGCGGAGCTGGCGAAGGTGCTGCAGAAGCTCGAAGGGATCCAGAAGGAGTTCAACGCTTCTGCATCTGGCGGAAAGAAGGTTTCGCTGGCGGACCTGATCGTTCTCGGCGGCGCTGCCGCGGTCGAGAAGGCGGCGAAGGATGCGGGGGTGAGCGTGAAAGTTCCGTTCACGCCGGGGCGGATGGACACGTCGCAGGAGCACACCGACGTCGAATCGTTCGAAGCGCTGGAACCGAAGGCGGATGGCTTCCGCAACTACGTCAACGGCAAGCAGCGCGTGTCGGAGGCGGAGTTGCTGGTGGATCGGGCGCAATTGCTGAGGCTGACGGCGCCGGAAATGACGGTGCTGGTCGGCGGTTTGCGCGTGTTGGGTGCGAACGCCGGGAACGCCAAGCACGGCGTCTTCACCAAGCGGCCGGAGACACTGACGAACGATTTCTTCGTTAACCTGCTCGACATGGGGACGGTGTGGCAACCATCCGGCGAATCCAATGGATCCGGAGCGGTATATGAAGGACGCGACCGGAAGACGAACCAGGTCAAGTGGACCGGGACGCGTGTGGACCTGATCTTCGGTTCGCACTCACAACTGCGCGCTTTCGCGGAAGTCTATGGGTGCGCGGACTCTAAGGAGAAGTTTGCGAAGGACTTCGTCGCGGCGTGGACCAAGGTGATGAACAGCGATCGCTTCGACCTCGCCTGAGGTCGGCGGAAGAAGAGAGCTGTGAAGAACGGGGCGGGCTTCGAAGCTCGCCCCGTTTTTATTCTCCTGTGATTGAAAGGACTGCCTGTCAGGCGTCCGTGTTAATGCTCGCGAATCGCCCTAAGTATCACCCTTCTCTTGTTGCCAGGGACGATTGGGAGATCTCGGGGACGGTCACCCCATGGCATGGGCGAAAGTCCAGACTGAGTTCCAGTGTGTGGCTGGCTGTGTCGCGTTTAATTAATTTGAGCGTCCCTTCCTTCAAGAATTTGGACCAAAGCCCGTAATTAAAGACATCTCCTCGTGATTGAGGCAAGTGTGACACGTTAAAAGGGGAAGGGTCAGGCGCGAGAATCTCAATCGAGCCAATTCGGTAGGCGCTTTCTTCGTCAATCTTGATGGTGACGTCGATGCGCGAATCAGTTTCGTCTATGTCGGTCTCGGGCGCGGGAACCATGTCGATATAGCCCTTGGTGTTATACAACCTCGTAATCCCTTCGAGCGCCTCACGAACTATCGAAACTTTAAATAGATCACCTGATTTCAGTTGAACTTGTTGGCGTAGGACGGCTTCATCGAAAACGAGAGGTCCCTCACGGCTATTTTTGATACGTACATTTCCCAATCGGTATTGATGCCCGCTTTCGATCTCTAGTCTGAGGACGTAGTGGAGTTCGTTTTCTTCCGCACGAACGAGAAAGGGTGTGCTTTGTGGAAGAACCTTAAAGTAGCCCTTGTCCTGCAACGCGCCTCTTATTGTAACATCCGCAATTTCGTTGGCCCAGTCATCATGGTTCACGTCCGATGTAACAAAATCGCTCTTCTTAATTTCTTCAGCCAGGGTTTCACGCTCTGCTTCGGAGAGGGGGTTCTCACCGTGAAATTCGATCGCGTCGACGATCACTCTCATCTCAGTCTTCTGCTGAGATGGCAGGCGATCAGGGCATGCATTTGACTGGGCTGATGACCGCACAAGAAAAACCTGGCTTGCAATCAGCGCCAGAGTGCCGAAACGAGAGAATGTCCGGCGGGCGTCCATATCCTTGAATATAATCAAAAAGTATTGCGGAGCCAACCTAATTCGTGGAGTTGGCAAGCAGGAATCCTGATTAAGGAATATTGGAAGAGTTCGGGTAGAATGCAAAGGCCATGGCGAAACTTACATTTTTGGGTGCGGCGGGTTGTGTTACGGGGTCGAAATATCTGGTGGAAGCGGCGGGCCCCTCCGGGACAAGCAAGAAGCTGCTGATTGATTGCGGGTTGTTTCAGGGGTTGGGCGAGCTGAAGCAGCGGAACTGGAATCCGCTGCCGGTGGATCCGAAGACGATCGATTACCTGGTGCTGACACACGCGCACCTGGACCATACGGGATGGCTGCCGGTGCTGGTGCGGGACGGGTATCGGAAGGCGATTTATGCGAATCCGGCGACGATTGATTTGACGAACCTGCTGCTGAAGGATTCCGGGCACCTGCAGGAAGAAGAAACCAAGAGCGCGATCAAAAATAAATGGAGCAAGCACGCGGACCCGCGGGCGCTGTACACGGCGGATGACGTGACGCCGGTGCTGGCGCAGTTGAAGCCGATGCCGCGAAAGGGCGCGTTTGATTTGTCGCCGGAGTTTCATTTCGAGTCGTATGACGCGGGGCACATTCTGGGTTCGTCGAGCCTGGAGCTGACGATCACCGAAAATGGAAAAAAGATCGTGGTGGTGTTTTCGGGCGACGTGGGCCGCTACGACCAGCCGATCCTGAATGATCCCATTTCGCCGGCGACGAAACAGATAGATACGCTGCTTTGCGAATCGACGTACGGGGACCGTGAACATGATCCTGGCGATCCGCTGCAACTTCTGGCGGACATTGTGAACCGGGTGGTGAAGCGCGGCGGCTCGATCGTGATTCCGGCGTTTGCGATCGGGCGTACGCAGACTTTCATGTATTACCTGCGGCAACTGGAGGATTTGCAGAAAATCCCGAAGGTGCCGGTGTACGTGGACAGCCCGATGGCGCTGAGCGCGACGGACCTGTATGTGAAATACAAGGAAGACCATGATTTGGAATTTGCGCGGGAAGAGCAAGGCGGAGGCGATCCGCTGAACGTGCACACGTTTCACCTGACGCGCAGCGTGGCGGAATCGAAGGCTATCAACGATGTGAAGACGCCGTGCATCATTATTTCGGCGAGCGGGATGGTGACGGGCGGGCGGGTGCTGCACCACCTGGCGCAGCGGCTGGGCGATGCGCGCAATTGCGTGATCCTGGGAGGATTTCAGGCTGAGGGGACGAAGGGGCGGGCGCTGCAGGAAGGGGCGAAGTCGCTGAACTTGTTTGGCCAACCAGTGGCGGTGCGTGCGGAGATCGTGGAGATGGGGCAATTTTCGGCACACGCAGGAAAGAGCGAGCTGCTGCGCTGGCTGAGCGGATTGCAGGCCACGCCGAAGCAGGTGTATCTGACGCATGGAGAGCCGGCCGCGGCGCAATCGCTGCAGCAGGCGATTACGGAGAAGTTCAAGTGGAAGGCGGCGGTGGCGAGGTATTTGGACACGGTGGAGATTTGAAATGGACGTTTTAAGATGGACGACGTGAACTGGTTCTTTGCTTGAGCTGGAATCAAGCCGCGGTCCCTCCACTACGAGCCAGCAAAAGACGCTGGCTCTGCGGTCGGGATGACAGCGTAGAGTGGGCGGCGGTGGCGAGGTATTTGGACACGGTGGAGATCGGTTGAGGGATACCAAATTCGGGAGAAGGCAAGGAGTGGCACGAAGCCGAATTTGCTGCGATGTACGAGACAAAATAGAGACATTTATTTTTGGGGAACTTAGAAACATTTGTAGGGGAACTATCGTCTATACGAGCAAGACCACTCGCGGGGTAGGAGACTGACCACCACAGGGCAACCGACCAACAGTCTCTTACCCCTTTCCTCCTGCTGTGCCTGCACAAACTAGATTTAAAAGGGTTTAATACGCATTGGCTGGACTGTGCGGTCAGCATCGTGCGCCTGGTTGGGTAAATCTTTGACGGGGTGTACGCTGAGGTCCTTCGGGCCGCAAACGACGCGGCCCTCAGGATGACAACTTATTTCTAGGCTTGAACAAAATGAATTCGTCGTCGCTAGAAATGCGAGCTAAGGTCATTCAAGGCGCCAGGGGGAGCGTTCGGGCCAGTGGCGCATGGCTTGAGTGGCCCAAGCGGTGGTTTTGTCTTTGTGGCACTCGGTGCAAGGGTTGGGGATTTTGTATTTGTCGGTCATGTCCGGGGTGATGAAGGCGAAGGTGTGGGCGCGGACTTTTACGTCGGCGAGGGTGGTGGCGATTTTCGGCATGTGGCAGGCGATGCAACTGCTGCCGGTGGAATCTTTTTTGTGGTGGGTGTGTTCTTCGAGAGTGGCGGTGCGGGGCCCGTTGAGGGAGAGCGGGCTGTGGCAGTCGAGGCAGATCTGGTCGCCGGACTTGCGGAGTTGGGCATAGTTGTCGGTGCCGTGGACGTCGTGGCAACTGAAACAGGTGACGCCGCGGCGATACATCACGCTTTGCACGAAGTCGTTGCCCTGCATGCGGTTTTTGTGGGCGGTGCCATCGGGGAAATGGGTGAAGGTGGCTTCGCCGAGTTTGTGCTCTTCGAGCTGCCAGTAATCACTGAGATTTGAGCCCGGTTGATAGCCGACAGGCCAATCGTAATATTTGCCTTCGATGGGAATGGTGAGCGGGCGTCCCTGGGAATGGCACTGGATACAGGTGTCGCTGGCCTGGACGTAGTCCATGTTCGCGGGATTCAGAATATTGGCGCGGGTTGGATGCGCGTTGTGTTCGCTGCCGGGGCCGTGGCAACGCTCGCAGCCGACGTTCCACTCGGCGACTTTTTTGGTGTGGATGTCGTAGCCGACGGAGTGGCAGCCGTCGCAGGTGGGGCCGGTGGGGCGGTGCATGTTGTCGGCGGGATAGAAAGGGACCCACCAATCGGCGCCGTTGGGAACGAAATAGGGGCGCCAGACTTTGTTGGTGACGTCCCACTGGGCGGGCTCGGGATAGTAGTCGTCGCCGATTTTGGTGAAGTAGCGCTGCTTCCAGAGGCTGCCGTAGACGAGAGCGACATCGTCCTTGGTGAACTTGGCGATTTTGTTGGTGGAGAGATCGGGGATGATGACGTTCGGGGATTCGCGCGGATCGCGAACGACGTTGGCCATGGGGGTCTTGCGCCAGTGCTCGTAGATTTGCGCGTGGCATTTCTGGCAGGAGGCGGAGCCGGCGTAGTGAGCTGCGGTAATCGCGGAGGCTTGCTGCGTACGCTCGTCGGTGGTCAGGTTGCGCAGGCTGCGGATGTAGAGGACCAGTTTCCAACTGTCGTCGGACTGCTCGTCGTGGGGCTTGGCCCATCCGGGCATGCCGGTGAGGGGAACGCCGCTGCGAATGATGTAGCGGAGTTGGCCGTCGGTGAGATTTTGGGTTTGGGGCGCGCGGAGATCGGGGACGCGCGGGTAGAGGTTGCCGCCAACGTTGGTTTGGCCGGAGCCGTCAGGAGCGTGGCAGACGGCGCAGCGGTCGATGTAACTTTCACGCGCGACTTTCAAGACATCGGGAGTGGGCTTCCACGGGTTGGGCTCGAGCCGGGCTTTGCGCGGGATAGCGAAATTGCGTGTGGCGCGGGCGATGATGGTTTCGAGGCGGGAAGGCGCGTTGGCGGTGCTGAAGCCGTGTAAGAGCACTCGAGCGCCGAAATAACCTGCAACGACTAGTATTGCAACCACTAGAAGAAGAATGATTTTCCGGAAATTCATGCAGGCCCTTTCTGCGACAGCGTACACCAGATTCCACTGCGCGGAAGAGGTAGGCGTAAGAATTAGAATAACACCCGAGTGGAAATTACCAAGCAGCGGAAGAGCCAACTGAATTCGAATTTACATTATGGAGATGAGATGGTGACTTCGATGTACTCGCGATCGCCCTCGACCGGTATTTCTTCGCCCGCTTCGCGAATGTCCTCCAAGTACAATTCAATCGCTTCTTGAATGTTCATGAGGACATCTTCGCGGGTGTGACCTTGGGATACACACCCGGGCAATGCGGGAACTGTCGCTATAAACCCACCATTTTCATGCTGAAGAATCGTTGTGTATTTCATGGTTGATGGGTGGACGAAAGGGAATCCCCGCCATGTAGCTTGTGCGGCATTTCTCAAGGATTAGGTTCGGCGATATGCAGCTAATTCATCTGACCATTCTCGACTGTGAAGGTTTTCGAAATACCTTTCTTCGATGAATTTCCTGTCGACGCTGCCAGTGGAAAGCGTGACTGAACCCATCTTAAACAACTTCTCCGCTTCCATGTGAAAGGCCTGAAACATGGTCCAAGCCATTAGTGATCCCCAGGTATCCTTCTCGTGATCAATCCGGCTTTCAACTTCGCTTAATGCTCCGCTTAGAGTGGCGGAATACCAGCCGCCATTCGATACTGGCTGGCCATCAGCGATGCTGATGCTTTCCGGCCAATATTCGAGAATACGTTCGTATACTTCCGAGAATGTCATCTCTGCGCGGCTTGACTTAATTAGCCTCTGATCTTCTCACACAAAGTAAAGTGGTGATAAATTTTTTCAAACGCGGGTCCGCTCAACAGTTCTGGAGTCCGGTGGAGAGCAATCTGGTTTCTCGAGTTGGCTAGGAATCGTTAGGCGCGAAGATGCACGAGGCGGGATTCGGCGGCGGCTAGGGTTTGTTCTTTTTTGCAGAAGGTGAAGCGGACCTGGGAGGCGCCGTCCTGGGCGTTGTTGTAGAAGCTGGAACCGGGGACGCAGGCTACGCCGATTTTTTCGACGAGATATTTGGCGAAGGAGACGTCGCGGGAATCGGCGGGATATTTTGTTTCGTCGAAATGGAAATGGGAGATGTCGGTCATGATGTAGTAGGCGCCGCGGGGTTTGTAGACGGTGAAGCCTGAAGCGGCGAGGATTTTGAGGAGGCGTTCGCGTTTTGACGCGTAGGTGGCGGCGAGTTTGTCGTAGTAGGACTGCGGCGATTTCAGGGCGAGTGCGCCGGCTTGTTGGAGCGGGGCGGCGGCACCGACGGTTAAGAAGTCGTGGACTTTTCGGATGGCTTGCGTGG
>DATLVJ010000534.1:0-16510 GCA_035577585.1 Candidatus Limnocylindrales bacterium | reverse complement strand
AGGTCCGGAGCATGCAGCAGGAAAAGTTCCAACAGCGCAAATTCCTTGGATGTCAGCGGCACGGCCACTTTTCCCCGCGTGGCCCTCCGACGGTGCCGATCCAGTTCCAGGTCGCCGTAATGCAGCTTCGCGTTGCCGCTGTGCAATCCCCGCCGAACAAGCGCTCGTACGCGCGCAAGAAGCTCCGCCAGCACAAACGGCTTGGTGAGGTAGTCGTCCGCGCCCGCGTCCAGCCCTTCCACCCGCTGCTCGACCAGTCCACGCGCGGTCAACATAAGGACAGGCGCTTCCATCCCCTGCTGGCGCATCTCCCGGCAGACTTGAATGCCGCTCAGGCCCGGCAGGCGAACATCCAGGAGAATCGCATCGTAGGTTACGTCCGTGGTAAGTTCCAGAGCCTTTTCGCCGCTCTCCGCAATATCCACGGCGTAAGAGTTTTCGCGCAACGCTCGCGCGATGAAACTGGCCACCTTCCGTTCGTCTTCGACCAGCAGGATGCGCATAAGCCGACGTTCCTAAAATAAATTGCAGGCGGGAATCATAACACTTCTAAGCGCGAAAGCTCCCGCATGGGATCTGGGTTATTTCGAATCGTCCCGGATCACCTGGCCGCCCTTCATTACGAATTTTACCCGCTCCAGTTCGGTAATGTCTTTCAATGGGTCGCCGGCGACGGCAATGACGTCCGCAAATTTCCCTTTTTCGATGGAGCCGACGCGGTCCTGCCATCCCATCATCTCCGCCGCAACGGTGGTTGCCGCCTGAATGGCCTGGCTCGGGGACATCCCGTACTTCACCAGATACGCAAACTCCGCCGCTTGTGTGCCGTGCGGAAACGGGCCGGCGCCGCTGCCAAAGGAAATCTTCAGGCCGCGCGCAATCGCCAGGCGCCCGCTTTTTTCCCGCAGCCCTTGCAAGCTGTATTTCCCGCCGGTGGATTTGGCATCGCGCGCGATGTAGTCGCTCAGCGAATAGTGGTAAGCGGTCAGCTCCAGATAAATCCCTTTCTTCTTCATCTGGTCAGCCGTTGCTTCATCGAGTTCGATGGCGTGCTCGATCGTGTCCGCGCCGGCTTCGACGCAGTTCCGCAATCCCTCGCCGCCGAACGCATGGCAAGCGGCTTTCTTACCGTGGCGGTGCGCCTCATCCACGATGGCGAACACTTCCTCTTTCGTGAACGTTGGATCGCTGTTCAGCGCCCCATCGGGTTCGAATTCATAATCCGCCGTGGAATGAAATTTGATCCAGTCCGCGCCGTAGTGGATCTGCTCGCGCACCGCTTGCCGCGCAGCCCAAGGTCCATCCACCGTTTGATAATTCCTGGGAAGACTTACCTCCGGCGAACCCAGCATGCCTTCGCCGGTTGCAACCAGTCCCATGGTGGAAACCTGCATCCGCGGGCCTTGAAAATAGCCGCGATTGATCGCCTTCTTGATGTCAACATCCGCATAGCCGCCGTTATGGCTCATCAGATCGCGGAGCGTCGTGAATCCCGCGCGGAGATCTTTCTGCGCGTTCGCGAGCGCCAGAAGCGTCCGGTATTCGCGCGTGTCGTTGATCGGGCTGGCGAACGGCGGACCGCCCGGCTTGATGCCGTCAAGCCCGAAACCGAAGACATGGGTATGCCCGTCAATCAGTCCGGGCAGCACGGTGGATTTGCTCAGGTCAATCACCTGGGCATCAGCGGGAATCTGCACAGCCTCCGAGGATCCAACGGCGGTGATCTTGTCGTCTTTGATCAAGACCGTTTGGTTCTCAAGCATCTTCCCGGACTTGCTGTCGAACAAGTGCCCCGCGCGAATCGCGATCACTCTTTCGTTTTGCACTTGCGCCGGGCAGAGCGTTGCGGTCAATGCCAGCAGGCCAACCACAACCCACCGCACACTTTTCATCTGCTCCTCCAAAGAGCACTTTTGATAGATAAATAGTCCGGCTCGGTCAACATTCGCTTTATTTTGCGCCAACAATCTCGAGAGCGAGTGGGCGCGGGCGATTCGCCCACTCGTCCTCGGCCCGTTCGAGGCTATTATTGCACCTCGAAAACCTGAAATTCGGCGTGTCTTTTCCCCGAAAATAGAATCACGCGCAGATTCACACCTGATGATTTCCGGGCTAGCGCTACAACGAACATCTGGCACGACAAAGCATAATATCCATCCACGCCAATTTGCCCTTAAGGCAACATTAATTTCTGTTTAGCCGCTCAGTCGAAAGGTGCTGGAAATCCCTTTCAAATACTGAATATCCGTCACCTCGTGTGCGGCTTCCTGGCCAGACACCAGTCCACGGGCGTTGACGCACCTGCCAGTGTGACGTAGCATCCGCGTGGTTTTGCGGCCCCAGAATTTCTTTAGGGCGAGTTCACGTCATTCCCTTGGAGCGGAACGCATGAAGCGTAATTTCTCGATGGCTTTCACTTTCTTACTGTCCATGTCCTTCGTCGCGGCGGCCCAGGAAAAAACACCCTTGAAGCTTGCAGCCACAATTCCGTTGCCCGGTCTCAAGGATGGAGACTTCGACCACTTCGCCGTTGACCTGGAAGGCCACCGTTTATTCCTCACCGCGGAAGAAAACGACAAGCTCGAGATTCTGGACTCGAAATCAAACCAGCGCATCCGCACGATGCCGGACATTAAAGCGCCCCACGCAATTCTCTTTCGCAAGGACTTGAAGAAACTCTTTGTGGTTGAGGGCGACGCCTCGGCCGTGAAAATCTACGACAGCGACACCTACAAGCCGCTCGGCGAAATAAAAGTTTCCATCGACGCCGATTCCATCGCTTACGACGCCGCCACTTCTTACATGTACGTCGTGAACGGCGGCCGGGAAGCGCACACGCCCTATTCCCTGATCAGCGTGATTGACACAAACAATTCGAAAAAACTGCGCGACATCAAAATTCCATCGGACCACGTGGAAGCAATTGTGCTCGAGAAGTCCGGGCCGCGCATGTTTCTCAACATCACCGGCCAGAATACCGTGGCAGTCATGGACCGCAACAAATCCGAAATTAGCGCGAAATGGCCGCTTCCGGCCGGTGATAAACTCAACGTCGCAATGGCATTTGATGAGGACAACCACCGTTTGTTCGTGGTCACGCGAAATCCCGGAAAGCTGATCGTCCTCAACTCGGACGATGGAAAGGTGATTGCGAACATCCCGGCCGTTGGCATGGTTGACGATGCCGCGTATGACGCGCAGCACAAACGCATTTATCTTGCGGGCGACGGGTTCCTCGACGTTTTTGAGCAAAAGGATGCGGATCACTACGCGCTGCTTGCCAAAATTCCGGGCGCTTTCCGCGCGAAGACGGGGATTCTGGTGCCGGAACTCAACCGTTACTATCTCGCAGTGCCTCATCATGCCGGCAAGGAAGCCGAAGTCCGCGTGTATGACATCCAGCCTTAGCTCTCACGGCGTCCCGGTGAATTATGCGAAGACGTGACTTCGGCAAGACTTCTCTCGCGGTGATCGGCGCTTCCCTGCTCGCGAACACCGCGGAGGCAGCGAAAAATACTGAACCGGGCGATTTTCCCAAGACCCCCGGCCTCACTAAATACCTGGCCGAATTTGTAATTCGCACGAAATATGAAAACATTCACGCGGACGTAATTGAATTGGGCAAAAAGTCCATCCTGGACGGGCTTGGCTTGGCGCTGGCGGGTTCGCGCGCGGATAGCGGCCCGATTTCGCGCAACTTTGTCGAACAGTCCGGGGCGTGCGCCGGAAAATCCACAATCATCGGCACAGCGCAAAAAACTTCTCCGCGATTTGCCGCGCTTGTAAACGGCATCTCCATTCACGCCGACGACTTCGACGACACGCAACTTGCCGCCGCCAGCGACCGCGTGTACGGATTGTTGACGCATCCGACAGTTCCCGTTTTACCGGCGCTCTTTGCGCTTGCGGAACAACGCAGAGTCAGTGGAAAAGAATGGATGGCGGCGTATCACCTGGGCGTGGAAGTGGAGTGCAAAATCGCGGAAGCTATCGCCCCTCGACACTATGGGGATGGGTTTCACACTACCGGAACCTGCGGGCCGTTCGGTTCAGCAGCCGCCTGCTCCCGGCTCCTCAATTTCGATCTTTCGAAAACGTTGAAGACCTTTGGCCTGGTTGCCAGTAACTCCGGCGGCCTGCGCGAAAATTTCGGCACCATGACCAAGCCCTACCAGGCGGGGCACGCGAGCGAAAGTGGGCTTGTTTCTGCCGAACTTGTGGCGCTCGGGTGGACCGCGGCCGAGCAGATCCTCGAGGCGGACCGTGGATTCTTCCATGCGGCCGGAGGATCCTACGATCCAGCCGCAATCATGGGGCGTTTGGGAAATCCGTGGACCTTCGCCTCTCCCGGCATTTCGCTGAAGCCATACCCTTCCGGCTCTCTCACTCATCCCGCGATGACGGAGCTTGCGCGCCTGATTCAGGTAAACAATATCGAAGCGCCGCAGGTAGAGAAAGTCGACGTGGGCGCAAATCACATCATGACCACCACGCTGCTCCATCACGACCCGAAGACCGGCCTTGAGGCCAAGTTCAGCATGGAATTCTGCATGGCAATCCTTCTGATCGAACGCAAAGCCGGGCTCGGCCAGTTTTCTGATAAGGTCGTGCGGCGTGCCGATGTTCAAGCAATGATGCGCAAGGTCAACTTTTATGTGGACCCCGAAGCGGAAAGCGCGGGCTTCGACAAAATGACTTCTCTCCTGAAAATCACTCTTAAAGACGGCAAAGTGATCACAGGGCGCGCCGCATTCGGCAAAGGCAGCCCCGCAAATCCGATGACCTTTGATGAGGCTGCGGTAAAATTCCGCGGCTGCGCCGAGTATGCCGATTGGCCCCGGGAGAAGATGGAACAAATAATTGCGTTCGTCCGGACGCTGGAAACCGCCGCGGATGTGTCAGCGCTGTCGCCATTGCTGTCCGCGAGCGCAGGGTGAAAAACGGCCAATGAAAATGTTCAACATTGCGGTGATTGCCGGCGACGGAATCGGCAAAGAAGTGGTCCCCGAGGGCATTCGCGTGCTCGAAGCCGCAGGAAAACGCTTCGGTTTTGATTTCAACTGGCGGGCATTCGACTGGAGCTGTGAAACCTACGCGCGTACCGGAAAGATGATGCCCGACGATGGCCTGGAACAACTGCGGCCGTTCGACGCCATCTTTCTGGGCGCAGTGGGCTACCCGAATGTCCCGGATCACGTTTCGTTATGGGGACTCTTGATTCCGATCCGGCGTACATTCCGGCAGTACGTCAACCTTCGTCCTGTGCGGTTGTTTGAAGGAATCGAAACGCCGCTGAAAAATTGGAAGCCCGGGGAGATCGATTTCACAATCGTCCGTGAAAATAACGAGGGCGAATACTCGAATATCGGCGGGCGGATTTATCAGGGCACAGAAGACGAAATGGCCGTGCAGCAGGCGGTATTCACGCGCCGCGGCGTCAATCGCGTGCTGCGATTCGCGTTTGAACTTGCGCGTGGCCGCCGCAAACATCTGACTTCCGCTACCAAATCCAACGGCATCATTCACACCATGCCTTTTTGGGACGAATGCTTCCACGAAATGGCGGTGAACTTTCCGGACATTCGCACCGATCAATATCACATCGACATTCTTTCCGCGCACTTCGTCCGCCATCCGGATTGGTTCGATGTGGTGGTGGGTTCCAATCTTTTCGGGGACATCCTCTCCGATCTCGGTCCGGCGGTCGTGGGCTCGATAGGAATCGCGCCATCAGCGAATCTCAATCCGGAAAAAGAATTTCCTTCCATGTTCGAGCCGGTTCACGGCTCCGCGCCGGATATCGCGGGCAAAGGAATCGCCAATCCCATCGGGCAGATCTGGTCTGGCGCAATGATGCTGCGGCATTTCGGCGCCAACGAAGCAGCCGACTCCGTTGAACAGGCAATTGCCGCAGTTCTGGCCAACGCAAAAGTACGCACGCCCGATATTGGCGGCAACTCTTCGACGCAAGAGCTTGGCGAAGCGATCGCCCGGCAGGTCAGTGCAGCCTGAATCGATTTTCGTTGAGTTCAAAGAGTAAGCCGAATTTCCGGAAGCGAGTATGCCGACTTTCATGAAAACAGATCACAGCGCCCGCAAACCACGAAAGTTATCCCGCCGCAATCTCCTGGAATTGGCGGGATGGACCATCGGTGCCGCGGCACTCCCTTCCCCGCCGGTCTTTGCGCTGAATTCAGCTGTGCAGGACAAACCAGCCAAACCCACGGGGCCAGTAATCAGCCCGCTCAGCAGCTATATGAGCGAGGCGGCCAACAATCCGCTACCCGAGGAAATCACCGAAAAGACAAAACACCACATCCTGGACACCCTCGCGGCCATGATTTCCGGCTCAACCCTGCTTCCCGGAAAACGCGCCCTGGAATTTGCTCAGGCACATGCCGGCGAAGATACCTGCACAGTAGTCGCGTCCAAACTGTCGCGCGGAGCGATCGAAGCCGCAATGACCAACGGCATGCTCGCCCACTCCGACGAGACGGACGATTCTCATGCACCTTCGCAGTCCCATCCCGGTTGTGCCGTGGTTCCAGCGGCGCTGGCTGCCGGGGAACAGTTTCACATCGGCGGCACCCGCTTCCTCCGCGCCGTCGCACTTGGCTACGACATTGGCACCCGCGTCACGATGACGCTCGGCAGCCAGCAATTCGAAACCGAGAGCCATTGGAGCACGCACAGCATCGCGCCTCTCTTCGGAGCGGCCGCCGCGGCCAGTTGCGCTGCCGGCTTCAACGCGCAACAAATGCGATGGATGCTCGGCTACACGGCGCATCAATCCTCGGGCCTCGGCTCCTGGAATCAAGACACTGAGCACATCCAGAAAGCATTTCATTTCGGCGGAATGACGGCGCGGAACGGAGTTACCTCCGCGCTCTTGGTTCAATCCGGCTGGACAGGCATTGACGATGTTTTTTCCGGCAAAGACAATTTTTTCCAGGCCTACAATCCGAAAGCCGATCCCGCTGGATTGCTGGACAAATTGGGCATCCGTTTCGAAGTTGCCCGCACAAACATCAAGAAATGGCCGGTCGGTTCGCCGATCCAGGCGGCCCTCGACGCCCTCGAACTCCTGCGCAAACAGCGGCCGTTTGAGGCCGGTGATGTGAAACAGTTGGAGGTTCGCCTCGCCACCGACGAAGCCGCCATCGTCAACAACCGCAAAATTCCCGACATTTGCCTGCAACACATGCTGGCGGTGGCATTGCTCGATAAAATTGTCAGCTTTGCAACCGCGCATGACCTTTCCCGAATGGCCGACCCCGTGGTGCTTCGGGAACGCGCCAAAATCAATCTGGTCCCAGACGCGGATCTGGAGCGACTAATGCCCTTGCGTGTTGCCATTGTCGAGCTAACACTCGCAGACGGCACCCGCCTTCGCCAGCGCGTGGACAACGTACGCGGAACTCCCGAAAATCCAATGACCCGCGACGAACTCCTCGCCAAGGCCCGCGACCTGATCGCACCCGTCCTGGGCGCGGAGAAATGTTCCGCGCTGCTTCTCAAAATCTTCGATCTCGAACACGTTTCCGACATTCGCTCTCTGCGGCCACTGCTGCAACCTTCATGACGCGACGCCGCTGCAAGCGACAGGTGAACTCGTGAAGATTGTCGACATTCGCGAAACGGTCGTACCGATTAAATCGGCGATTCGCAACGCCTTCATTGATTTCAGCCAGATGACGGTCAGCGTCCTCGCCCTCATCACCGACGTTATCCGTGATGGCAAACCGGTGGTCGGCTTTGGCTTTAATTCCAACGGACGCTACGCTCCCAGCGGCCTTTTGCGCGATCGCTTCATCCCGCGCCTTCGCGCCGCAAATCCTGAATCCGTGCTCAACGACGCCTCCGACAACCTGGATCCCGCCCGCATCTGGGACGTTCTCATGCGCAACGAGAAGCCCGGCGGCCACGGTGAGCGTTCAGTGGCGGTGGGCGTGCTCGACATGGCCGTCTGGGACGCAACCGCAAAGATCGCCGGCGTCCCGTTGTTTCGGTTTCTGGCGGACCAGTACCGCGGAGGAATCACCGAGAGCAAGGTTTTTGTGTACGCGGCAGGCGGCTACTACTACCCCGGCAAAGATTTGAAGGGGCTCCGCGACGAAATGGCCCGCTATCTCGACCTCGGCTACTCCGTCGTAAAAATAAAAATTGGCGGAGCTCCCCTGGCGGAAGACATGGAACGCATCGAAACTGTCCTCAAAATCCTTAAATCTCCCGATCAACTGGCCGTCGACGCCAACGGCCGCTTTGATGTGCAGACGGCGATTGCCTACGCGCAAGCACTTGCCCCGCTCGGTTTGCGTTGGTATGAGGAGCCCGGCGATCCGCTGGATTATGAACTTTTAGCACGGCTCGCTCCGTTCTACGCCCCGCCCCTGGCGACGGGCGAAAACCTGTTTTCGGTGCAGGATGCCCTCAATCTGATCCGTTATGGCGGACTCCGAGCGGATCGGGATGTACTGCAATTCGACTGCGCGCTCAGCTACGGGCTTGTGGAATATCTGCGCATCCTGGAAATGTTGCGAGAGCACGGCTGGTCGGCAAAGCGCTGCATTCCCCACGGCGGCCACCAGATGTCCCTGAACATTGCCGCCGGCTTGGGTTTGGGCGGGAACGAATCCTATCCGGGTATTTTCCAACCCTTTGGCGGATTTGCGGATGGCATTCCAGTGGAAAACAGCTATGTGAGTCTTCCCGAAATTCCCGGAATCGGGTTTGAAGCGAAAAACGAACTGTTTCAAGTGATGAACGCAATGGTTGAGTAGCCGTTGTCACGATGGCTCGGGAGGCGACAGAAATGATTGATCCGCGCAAAACTAAAAAGAATACAAACGGTCCGGAAAACATTTCCCGCCGCCGCTTGATCAAATTGGGTGGATTGTCCGGCGCCGTCGCGGCGATTTCTCCGGGCCTTTTAAACGCTGCGGAGCTTTTGCGTGCAGGCCAGCCTTCGAACGCGGTTGGTCCAATCATGCAGCAACTCAGCGCCTACATGAGCGCAGCAAGCTCGCGGGCGTTGCCCGAAGAAGTAGTCGAAAAAGCCAAGCAGCACATTCTGGATACCTTTGCCGCCATGATTTCCGGTTCCAGTTTGCCTCCTGGCCGAGCCGCGCTGGAATTCGCCCGCGCATACGGAGGAAAGGAAATCGCCACAGTTGTGGCCTCCAAAATCGTTTGCGGCCCGATCGAGGCAGCGTTTGCGAATGGCGTTCTTGCCCACTCCGACGAAACCGACGACTCCCACGGCCCCTCGCGCTCGCATCCCGGCGTTTCCACAGTTCCCGCGGGATTTGCCTCCGGTGAACAGTACTCCATCAGCGGCGCCCATTTGATCCGGGCAGTAACTCTCGGCTACGACATTGGCACGCGTGTCTCCATGAGCCTCGGCGGTCCCGGCTACCAGGCGGCCACGCACCGGAGCACTCACGGCACGGCCGCATGCTTTTGCGCAGGCGCCGCGGCGGGATGCGCGGCGGGCTTGAGCACGGAGCAGATGCGCCTGCTGCTCGACTACACCGCGCAGCAAACCTCCGGAATCGGCGCCTGGTCGCGCGACGCGGAGCACATGGAGAAGGCCTTTCTCTTTGCGGGAAAACCGGCGGGAGTGGCGGTTTTAACTGCGTCCCTGATTCGTTCGGGCTGGAGCGGGGTCGAAGACATTTTCTCCGGCTCTGACAATTTTTACGAAGCCCTCGCCCCACGCGAAAACGGAGCGATCAAAGCCGACCCATCCCTGCTCGTGGACAAACTTGGAGAGCGCTACGAAATCGTCCGCACCAACATCAAAAAGTGGACTGTAGGCTCGCCGATCCAGGCTCCGCTCGACGCCCTGGTGATTTTCTTCAAACAACGATCGTTTAATGCCGACGACGTTCAGAAAGTTGTGGTTCGCATCGCCACCGACGAAGCCAACACCGTCAGCAACCGCGACATCCCCGACATCTGCATGGAACACATGGTCGCGGTCATGCTTCTTGATAAAACTGTCACATTTCAGTCCGTCCACGACAAAGCGCGCATGACGGATCCCGCCGTCCTCCGCGTTCGAGCCAAGGTGGAAGTGCTCGCGGATCCGCGCATCGACGCTCGCCGCCCGCGTCGCGAGGCCATCGTAGAGCTCACGCTGAAAGATGGCACGCAACTCTCCGAATGGGTTCGCGATGTTCGCGGCACTGCGGAAAATCCCATGACTCGGCAGGAAGTTCTCGATAAGGCGCGTGACCTCATCGCTCCGGTTCTGGGCGCCTCCACCTGCACGGCGCTTCTCGACAAACTTCTTGCGCTTGAAAATTTGAAGGATCTTCACGAACTGAGGCCATTGCTGCAAAGGAGCTAATCGAACTTATGCTGGTCGATCCCGCCATCGCAAGCGAAGCAGCACCGCCGCCACGCAAGAAACCCTTTTACACGGGCCTCTCGTTTCAAGTGCTCGTCGGCGTCGCCATCGCCGTAATACTCGGCTATGTAAATCCCCCGCTGGCCGTTTCCATGAAACCCCTGGGCGACGTGTTTATTCGGATGATCACCATGATCATCACCCTGGTCATCTTTTGTACTCTGGTGACCGGGATCGCCGGCATGGAGGACATGAAGAAAGTCGGGCGTGTCGGCGGCAAAGCGCTCCTTTATTTTGAAGTCGTTTCCACGATCGCACTGTTAATCGGCCTCGTCGTTGGCAATCTTGTTCATCCCGGCAGCGCCTTCAACATCGACCCCAAAACGCTCGACGCCCGCGCGGTTGCCGATTACGCCGGTCAGGCAAAAGCGCAAAACATCACGGACTTTCTGGTTCACATCATTCCCAACACGATTGTGGACGCGTTCAGCAAGGGAGACATTCTGCAGGTCCTGCTGATTTCGGTTCTCTTCGGCTTCGCACTCTCGGTTGCCGGGCCGCGATGCAAGCCTCTGCTCGATGTGATGGACAGTCTCACCCGCGCGGTGTTCGGCGTTGTGGCAATCCTGATGCGCTTCGCCCCGATTGGCGCGTTCGGCGCGATGGCTTTTACCATCGGGAAATACGGCCTGGCCTCATTAGGCCCACTGGTCAAGCTGATTGCCACGCTTTATCTCACTTCCCTCTTTTTCGTCCTGGTGGTGCTGGGATTGATCGCGCGCATTGCGGGATTCGGAATTTTGAAGTTTCTCTGGTTCATTCGAGACGAAATTCTCCTGGTGCTCGCTACCAGTTCTTCCGAGCCTGCCCTGCCGAATCTTATGGACAAGCTTCAAAAGCTGGGCTGTTCAAAAACGCTGGTCGGACTGGTGGTCCCGACGGGTTACACATTCAACGCGGATGGAACGAGCCTCTATATGACGCTCGCCGCGCTCTTCGTCGCCCAAGCAACGGGCACCCACTTAACGCTCCTTCAGCAGTTCACCATCCTCGGCGTCGCGCTGCTTACCTCCAAAGGCGCCAGCGGAGTCCAAGGGGCCGCTTTCATCGCCCTGGTTGCCACGATGATGGTGATCCCGACCATCCCCGTTGCGGGAATGGCCCTGATCCTCGGAATCGATCGCTTCCTCAGCATGTGCCGCGCCGTGGTAAACATGATCGGAAACGCAGTCGCGACCGTCGTTGTGGCTCGTTGGGAAAACGAACTGGACCGCGTTGCCCTCCATCAGCAGCTATCGGGAATAAAAGAAACTCCCGCTGCCATTCAATCTGTCTGAAATTTAGCTCTCGCGCAGGCTAGCTTCGGGCGCGGAACTCCATCCGCTGCTCGGCTGTGGCCGAGAGGGGCGGTGTCTAGGTGTGTGAGCCAATGCGCTCGACAATATTCCCTAGCCTCAATTCATTGCAAATAGTGGAGTTTTCTTGGAAGAACTTAGAGGTTCGACCAGAAGAGTTACCCACTCCCATCTTCCGCGCAGTTGATAAAGATTAGGCGGCCCTTCTGGTCGAGCCCCAACTCTATCGGAAAGCGAAATTCCAATTGTCACCACAAAGTAATCGCCGGGCAAACTTTTTGTCCCAGGGGACTGTAGTCGGCGAGCGGCTGTCCGCGGTTTGAAACGGCAACTGCTCCTGAGACCCTGCGAGTCCGCGACCGGTCCCGGGGCCGTCCGCCGCCTTTTCGGATAGCTCGCGAAACAGCGTCGCGAAAAACAGCTGCCGTTGGGGAGCCGAGAGCATCCGAAACATGAATTGGGTTCGACGAACGAGCCCTCAGCTCATGCTTGTCCCTGACATGTCACCGCACTGTCATTTCTTCGCCCGCATTGATCCGAGAGCTTAAATCCGCGGTACAGTGAGAATCTGTGGAAGCGATTTGTGAATTTCCACGGCCTAGCAGGTTGATTTGGAGCCGAGGGGAATGCTCCAGCAAGACTCGGGCGCAGAGGCAGTCGAAAAACACCCGCGCTCGGCGAACTTGAATGTAGACAGTCACGAGGTAAGAGAGGGGTAGTATCATGAGGACGATCAGTACAACCACCTGGAATGCGCCTGACCTGCCCGGAGACCAAGTGCTAAAGGGAGGCTCGATTTCGATGTCCACAGACACCGTTCTGGTGGTGGAGGACAGCCGCGCCATGCAACGGACGCTGCAGCGGCTCTTTGAATCTGACTCTCTGCAAGTTCAAATCGCGTCCGATGGGCCCAGCGGCCTGGAACTCTTCCGCAAGCAGCTTCCCTGCGCCGTGGTGCTCGATCTTAAGCTGCCAGGCATTTCCGGCAAGGAGCTCTGCAGGGAGTTCAAAGCACTGGCTGCTTCCGTGCCAATTGTGGTGCTGAGCGCGAATTCCGAGGTCGAGGACAAAGTCCTCCTGCTGGAACTTGGCGCCGATGATTATGTGACCAAGCCGTTCAGTCCCAAAGAACTCCTCGCAAGAGTTCGCCGTGCGATGCGCCGCACGGGTGCCGGCGCATCATCTATAACGCAAATTCCTACGAAATCCGTCCAGCACGAGGTCCTCACCTTTGGCGATGCGCGGATTGATTTCACCAGCATGGAAGCCACGCGCGCGGGCAAACCCATCACCCTGACTTCTCAGGAATTCAAGCTGCTGAAATACCTCGCAGCTTCCGCGGGCCGCGTTGTCTCTCGCGAAGAGTTGCTCAATGAAGTCTGGGGCTATCAGAATTATCCTTCCACGCGCACCGTGGACAATCATGTGCTTCGCCTTCGTCAAAAACTGGAGCCCGATCCCGCCGCGCCCCGTTTCCTGATGACCATGCACGGCGCTGGATACAAATTTTCTCCCGGCGGCGCATCTCCCGGAACTGTCGTATAAACTCATTCGTTGACGCTCCATGACTACGTTTCGACTTCGCTCTCAACTTTTCGTCGCCGCCCTGTTGATCATTCTGGGACTCACGGGTTCGCTTCTCTTTTTCATCCGTCATACCGTGGATGCCGAGATTCAGAAACAGGTAAAGGACGGCACCGACGAATCCGTCCGCGCATTTGAAAGTGTCCAGCGCCAGAGAGAACTGCAACTTTCCCGCATGGGAGCGATGCTTGCCGAACTACCCACGATGAAGGCATTGATGTCGACTCAGCACGCCCCCACCATTCAGGACGGCTCCGAATCCTTTTGGAAACTTGCGCAAAGCGACCTCCTGGTCCTGGCCAAGCCGAATGGAACTGTCGTTGCCCTTCACATGACTAAACCTGGATGGTCGGCTCAAACCGCCGAGAACGACCTCAAGCGTTCCACCGATGCCGGCGAAGACGCTTCCTGGTGGTACGACGATGGACGCCTCTACTGGGTTTTCCTTCACCCGATCACATCTGGAGCGGGCCAGACCACTCAGCCGCTCGGAGTTCTAGCCGTCGGCTATCAGGTGGATTCCGCCGTCGCTCAACAACTCTCTGTCGCCACCGGCAACCAGGTTGCCTTAGCCACCAACGACACCGTAATCGCCTCGACGCTTCCCGCGCGGGATGCCGCCGAACTACAGCGTCGCATGCGCTCCGGCGCATTTTCTTCGGCCGCCACTTCGGGCGAAATCGGGTTGGACACCGACAAGTACACGTACTCGTCCGTCTTGCTCAACGGTTCGTCGCCTTCACCCGTTCGCTGTTATGTGATGATGCCGATGGTCCCCGTGAGCAGCTTCCTCAGGCGCCTGAATTATTCGATTTATGTGGCCGGAGGTCTCGCCGTTTTGTTCGGAGTGCTTCTCTTTGGCTTCGTCGCGCGCACGATCACGCATCCCCTGGACAATCTTGTGGCCGGCGTTAAAGCCCTCGCGGCGGGCGACTTCACATATTCCATTACTCCGCGGGGCAGTACGGAACTCATGGAACTCAGCACCTCGTTCGCCCAGATGCGCGGCCAGTTGCTCGCTCTACAGCAACAGCGTATTGAGTCCGAACGCATCGCCGCTCTGGCCCGGGCCGCCGGTTCCATTTCCCACGACCTGCGTCACTACCTTGCCGCGGTTGTGGCCAACGCCGAATTCCTGTACGAAGCGGAAGAGCTCAAGCTCAAGAAAGACGAAATCTACGAAGAGATAAAGACCGCGGCCAACCAGATGACCGACCTGATAGATTCCCTGCGCGAGCTCTCGTATCAGCGCAGCGCTATCACTCCCACCCGGACGCGAATCGATCAGGTGATCCGCCGCGCCATCGAGGCGACCCACTCAAAACCCGAGTTTCGTGATCGGCGGATTGTGTTGTCCTCCTCCGCAGAGCTGGAAGGTATGTTTGACGCCCGGAAGCTGGAGCGCGTGTTCTTTAACCTGATCCTGAACGCTTGTGAGGCCACGGGGGAGACCGATGGCTCCATCGTCGTGGATGCCAAGAACACGCCAACGGGATTTGAAATCCGCGTGCACGACTCAGGTCATGGCATTCCCACCGGCATCCGCGACTCGCTCTTTGATCCGTTTGTGAGCTCTGGCAAGCCTAACGGAACCGGGTTGGGCCTTGCCATCGTCAGCAAAATCGTTCAAGACCATTCAGGCACCGTCTCCGTCGAACAAACCTCGGAATCGGGTACAACGGTCCTAGTTCGCCTCCCTGCCGCCCAACAGAGCGTGGCAGCCGGCCTCGCCTCGCCGATTCGATAGACTTTCCGCCTGCCGAAGCTTGCTTTGCTTTCCCAAACAAGTATCCACGCCTAGAAACGTTGTTTTCACGCTCAAATGGAGAGATGCCGCGAATTGGGGCGGATTGCTTGGGCGAGGAACGCTTTAGGGGTGCGAGTAAGTTGGCACGGGAGGCGGCGTGTAATCCTGCCCATACTTGTTTTTGTGTGCGGCCGTAAAGCTTGGATTTTCCGGAACCTGAATCGTCCCCAGTTCCCTGCTCGTCGCGGAAATCGTCACCGCTCGCGTCAGAGTCTTCAGGTCGTCCGGCAGGCTTCGTTCATACCAGACGTGCAGTTCATATTTCCCATCAGGCACATTTTGGACGGTGAGGTTTCCCTTTCGATCGGAAAGACCGTAATAGGGCGTATCCACCGCAACCACCACGGCGCTCATCTCCGGATGAATGTTGCAGAAGAGAAAGCTCACACCTAGCCGGTCAAATCTCACCCAGTTGGTGGCCCCTGCTTCATACAGGCCAAGATCGAACCGCTTCCCATCGAACAATGAGAACACATTGTGAAAAAACGGATCGTGATTCGGAAAATCCACCACCGATCCCACCGGAACCACCAGCACATGCGGTTGAAATGTCTTGTTGTGCTGAACCAGCTGAAATTTCTTTTGCGTGGAGCTATCCGCAGCCTGATTCTTCGCCGGGGGTTCGAGAGGCTTCAACCACACCACGATTTCCGACGCATCCACCGCTGCTTTGGCCGATTTTGCGGGTTTCGCCGCTGCCTGCCGTTGCACCACCAAGCGCATCGAAACGTCGTTGCCTTGCCCGAGCGCCAGAGTGCCGCCGCAGGCCGTTACGGCCACGGCGGACATCACCAACCCAAGTTTTTTTGAGGCACGGATCATTCCCACTAGAATAGATATCCCACGCTGAAATTCACAATGTTAGCCGCATTTGCGCCGGCGTCCAAAGTAAAGGTTTTGATCCGCCGGTATTCCATCGAGAACACAATATCGGATCGCGGTTGATAAATGAAGTTCACAAACCCGCTCTCATTTTTCGACAACGGCAGCGGATAGTAATTCGTGTTGCCGCCATGCTGGCGCAGTTCGTGAGCGTATGGATTATCCAGACCGTACGCTCCATTGAATTCCAATTTGGAGGTCGCTTTGAATTTCAGCTGTGACCACCCTCCCAGGGAATTCAGCCCGTAGACCTCGGTCGCTGGATCGCCAAGCGGCGTGTTCCACAGCGCACTCTGTCCTATCCCGCCTCCCAGCCCGCCAATCCCGCGCCCGCGGAAGAAAGCTGCCGTCAGCTCCAGTTTCTTGCCGAGCGGCAGTTTGGCATCCACCGTGCCCGCCCATCCATCCACGGTCCGCCCGAATCCCCAGGCTTGCCGCCCGTAGTAGCCACCTGCTCCGAGCGTCAGATTCTGTCCGTGAATATCCTGAGTCCACGACATTCTCGCCGCGTATCCAGGTTGCCCCGAATTC
>DATLVJ010000533.1:0-5116 GCA_035577585.1 Candidatus Limnocylindrales bacterium | reverse complement strand
TTTCCGCAGGACTCTGTTCCCCCCAAAGCGAGTGCCCAGGCAGGCTCCATCCATGGCGCCGTCACGACCGTCCAGGACAATACTCCCTCTGGCGTTGCCGGAATTTCGGTCAAACTCTCCGGCGATCCACTCCACGGCACGCCCCTGAGCGCCGACACGGATGAACATGGCGCATACGAATTCCAGAAGCTCGAACCCGGCACTTATACCCTCTCCATCACCCTGCAAGGGTTCAAATCCATTTCGAAATCCGTTGTACTGGCCCCAAAGCAGCAACTGGTTCAAGATTTCACTCTCGAGCTCGACGTCGTCGCCGAGAAAGTAGAAGTGAAAGAAACCGCAGTCTCCATCGCCACGGAGACCGCCGCTCCACCCCCTGCCACCGTTACCAACGCCGAGCTGACCACCATTCCGACGCCGCAGGAAAAGGTGAAGGATGTGCTTCCCTTCACGCCCGGGGTGATCAAAACACTCGACAGCAAGCTGACGTTCAAGGGTGCCGATGAAAACCAGAGCCTCTTGCTCGTCAATTCCGCCCGCACTACCGATCCGGTCACCGGGAGTTTTGGCGTTCCCATTCCGACCGACGCGGTCGAATCCTTCGCTGTTTACAAAACACCGTACGATTCGAGCCTGGGCAGTTTTTCCGGCGGATTGACAACCATCGAGACCCGGCCGCCCGACGACCAGTGGAGTTTCAAGCTGAGAGGCATCGTTCCTTCGGTTCTTGGCAAAAAGGGCGGAATGGTGGGCCTTGCCGAAGCGATTCCCGGCGTCTCCTTTGATGCCCCGCTGATTCCACACAAATTCCTGCTCTCGGAATCATTCCAGTACGAAATGAAAAAGACCACCGTTGAAGGTCTGCCCTGGCCGTTCGATATCAGCAAGCGGCAAGGATTCAATTCTTTTACAACACTCGAAGCCATTCTTGCGCCCAACCACGTGTTGACAATGACCATAAACGCGTTTCCGTTGCGCCAACAACATGTGGACATCAGCGCGCTCGTGCCACTGGGCGCAGCAAACGATCTGAATCAGAGCGGCGTTGCCATCGGCCTCAACGATAAATATCAATTGAGCTCCGGCGCCATTCTTGCCGTCGTGGCGCAATACATGCGCTTTGACAGCAATGCCCACGGCCAGGGCCCTGAAGATATGCTCATCACTCCGCAAGGATACAGCGGAAACTATTTCAATCAGTGGTCGCGCCGCGGCAAGGAGTTCCAAGCCGTTCCCTCGTTTCAATTCCCCAAGGTCCACTGGCACGGGGAACACGAAATTCGCGTTGGGGCCGATATTGATTACCGCTCGTTCTACGGCACCACGCTGTCTCACCCAATCCAGCTTCTTCAGTTGGACAACTCCCTGTCGCAGCAGATCGCCTTTGGCGCCGCGCGTGCCCAGTCTCCTTCCGATACCTCCGTCGCCGAGTTTCTGCAGGATCACTGGGTTCTCGATTCCCACTGGAGCGTGGATCTCGGCGCGCGCATCTCCACCGAGACCACAGGATGGCCCTTCGCGATTGCTCCTCGCGCCGGCGTCGCCTACTCCCCGGGAAAAAGCGGCAAAACCGTGATTCGCGCCGGCTCTGGAATGTTCTATGGAGTTCTTCCGCTGCTTGCCGCGGATTTCGCCGCAAATCCGGATCGCACCATTACCACCTTTGACCCCACCACTGGCCTGCCCGTGGGTGCACCCATCACATACAGCAGCGCTTTTGTGGCGAATTTGAATCCGCTCACCGCGCCCGCTTTGCCCGTCAAGCCGAGCACCACGCCACGCAACGTCACCTGGAACGGCCAGATCGAGCATGAGCTCCACCGGAGTTTGCAGCTGCGTGCCGGCTATCTGGACAGCCACACCACTTACCTTTTCACCGTGAATCCGTTCACCTCGGCCACCGGCGGCACTTCTTTCGAGGGCCTGACGAACACCGGTTCCTCCCACTATCGCGAAATGGAAGCCTCGGCGCACCTTTCCCTGCGGGAACGCGATCAGATCAACGTCTCTTATATCTGGAGCCGCGCACGCGGCGATCTGAACAGTCTTTCGAATGTCTATATTCCGTTCGCGGCCCCCGTAATTCGGCCGAATGAGTACGGCATCCTCTCGTCGGACATTCCGAACCGCGTGGTTGGATGGGGAATTTTCGCTTTGCCATGGAAGCTCACATTCAGCCCGCTCGTGGACGTCCACTCCGGCTTCCCGTATTCACCGATTGATGTTCAGCAGCAATATGTCGGCACGCCCAACGGCAAACGCTTCCCGGAATATTTTTCGCTGGACATGAAACTCTACCGCCAGTTTCGCGTGCCGTTCCTTGGAAACCGGGGCGGCAAATCGCACCACATCAGGCTCGGCGTCTATACGCTCAACGTGACCAACCACGGCAACTTCAACGCGGTTTACAACAATGTAGCTTCTCCGAATTTCGGCCAATTCGTCGGCTTCCTCTACCGTCACGAAGGCGCAGTCATCGATTTCATCGACTAACCCCGCGGCCGCCAAACCCGCATCGCCTGGGGCACCACCGCAATCTCCACCGGTGTCATTCCCACGATTTCCCCGTCCGCGTGAAACGCGCATGGGCGCTCCGTCTCAATCCTCGCCCGCGTCACGTGATGCCGTTGAATACGCTCGGTCCGAAGCTCGCCGCTCGCCGCCATGCGCGGCAACAGTCTGGCAATCTCCACCGCACTCAGGTTTTCCAGCAGCACCAGGTCCAGGTGCCCATCTTCCAGCCGCGCCTTGGGTGCCAGCCGCACGCCTCCCCCATAGCTTGGCGTATTGAGAACTCCGAGCACCAAAGCTGTTCCTTCCAGAGAAGTTTGCTCAGCCCCCTCCAGGGACACACGGACGTAAATTCCTCGAAATGTTCCCAGCGCACGAATCGCGGAAAGAAGATACCGGCTCCTCCCCCGCATCCTGCGGTAAATCCCGCTGGCAAACCGCGCGGCCTCCGCATCCAATCCAACTCCGCCGCCACCCATGTACAGTCTTTCCGCCCCCTCGCCAGTGCGCGCGCGCGCCGCATCCAGCGGGACGGCTTCTCCGCGGGTGAGAATCATTTCCGCGGCGCGAACGGCGTCCAGCGGCAATCCCAAAGCCGAGGCCAGATCGTTTCCTCCTCCGGCCGGTAAAACTCCGATCGAAATGTTTGTGTTTCCGGCTACAGCATTCAAGAGCGCCTAGAACGTCCCATCGCCGCCGAGCGCGAATATCCGCTCGCGTCCCGCCGCAGCCTCTTCCCTCGCGATTTGCGTAAATTCCTCGGAACTCCCCGCGCTGCGGAATTCCACGTTCCATTTTTTCGCCTGAGCAAACCGCTGCAGCCGCGACAGAGCCTCGCGCCCAAGGCCGCCGCCGGCTGTCGGGTTCGCCAGAATCAAGTCCGGAACTTGCGATGAAGGGGAGAATAAGGTGGACACTGGTCCGCTATGCTGCCGGAGCCGGCCAAAACTGTCAATCGAGCTACCAGAGCAGCTTCAGTGCGAACTGCACCTGCCGCGCTGTCGTGGACGTGCTGGTGATCGCACCCGCCGTTCCCGACAACCCGGTCGTGTTGGTTGCGGTCGGCGGCGTGAACACGATTAGATTGGGCGTGTTGAAATTCGCGCGGTTCAGCAGGTTGAAAATCTCCGCGCGGAATTGCAGGTTCAGGCTTTCGCGAATCCGCGTGTTCTTCAGAACAGAAAAATCCCACGTCGCAAGTCCCGGCCCGATGTAAGTATCTCTGCCCACGTTGCCGTAAAATCCGCTGGCCGAAGGCGGGGCTATGAAAGCGGCGGGATTAAACCACTGATTCGGATTGCCGAGCACCACGGGGCCCGTGAAATTTGGATTCAAAAACGGCCGCACAGGATTTCGCGTGTCGCCGTTGTTGGACGGGTTGTAGCTGAGCTGCGGAGTGAACGGAAATCCGGATTGCGCCGTGACGATGCTCGATACAGTCCACCCGCTCACCACCTTGTCTCGCCAGCCTTCCACATCGCGAGCGAATGCCTGTCCCCGGCCGAACGGCAAGTCATACAACACATTGACTACGCCAACGTTTCGCGCGTCATACGTCGCCAATCCCTTGTCCGCGGCCAGGTTATATGGATTTGAGACCAGTCCCGGCGCATTTCCTGCCGTCGTCTGGTTCAACGAATCGCCGTCATCCAGCGCTTTCGAAAGCGTGTAGACTCCGCGCACGGAAAGCCCGTGGCTGAATCGTCGCCGCAGATCCACCTGCAACGCGTGATACGAGCTGTTGCCGACAGAAAACCACGTCCAAGTATTGGCGATCGTCGGATTGGCCTTGGGCGTTCCGGCTGGAATGAAATAACTGCCTGCCGGGACCGGAGCGCCGGCCAACGGCGAGTCCGCCAGCCCATTCGGCTGATTAATGGGAAATCCAAGGGTCGGTCCATTTGTCGAAGTAACGGGTTGGCTGGCGTCGTAAGTAGGATAGACCGCAGGGCACGGCGAAGCCGGGCAAATCACCGGAACTGGCTGGTTGGCGTCGATCCCAATCAACTCGTGATACCCGTGCGACCCGATATATCCAATCGTCAAAACCGTGTTCGGCGAGAGCTCCCGATCCACGCGCAGCGACCACGAAATCAGGGTCGGTGTTTTCATGTCCGGTTGAACTCCACCGGGTACAAGCTTCGCAGTGGCAGGTACCGGGGCAGTTGGATCCACCGGGAAAGAAGAAACCTGGAAGTTCGGAATGCTGTAGACCGGGTTGAACGGCGCATTCTGGTCCGCGCGATACCCCAGCGCGTCCTGCAGATCGTTGTACATCCCGAATCCCGCGCGCAACACAGTCTTGCTGCTGAAGGCGCTCCACGCCACTCCAATCCGGGGCTGCGGCAGGAACTTGGCATTGTTGGTGGTGAAGAAAGACCCGCCCACCCGCGGGTTGTTCGAAATCACGCCATCGGTGAAAGTATAATTCGCGGCGTGATCATGCGCCTCGTTCCATCCCGTCGAAAATTCGTCGCGGAAACCGAGCGAAATCGTCAGCTTGGAATTCACACGGAAAACATCCTCGGCGTAAAACGCGCCGAACAGCGACCGCCAATACATTTTCGTCGGCGCCGGATCAAACAGAAACGAAGAAGCGGTGCCC
>DATLVJ010000532.1:0-3487 GCA_035577585.1 Candidatus Limnocylindrales bacterium | reverse complement strand
AACGCATGCGTGGCTATTTCGAGCGCGTGGAGAACTGCCACCACCGGCCAATGCAGCGCTTACTCGCCAAAATCGGAATCAACCCGACACGGCACGGGTGGAACGGCTGGCTGCAAACGGAAAAGTCGCTACCCATTTTGGCATTGGAGAATCGCGCGCTTCGTGACGCCGTTTTGGGTGGTGCGTTCGAAGTCTATTTTCATTCGGGCGAGCGGCCCGAGCAACTGCGATGGCTGTTCGAGAGTTTTCTGGATCCCAATGATTGGAGACTGGTCAGGGAAAATGCCGTGGGCGTGCGGTATACCCCGCTGGCCACGCGAAATCACGCGCGAATTGGGACGCGCGAGCGGCTTCTCGAGACGCGCCGCAAACACCCCAATTTACGAATGGAATTGAACGCGCTTGCCACCCGGGTGTTGCTGGACGAAAACAACCGCGCCCTCGGAGTGGAATACCTACATGGGGAAAGGCTATACCGCGCTCACCCCCGGCCGAGTGACGCTCCGGGGGAACTCCGGACGATCCTGGCCTCCCGCGAAGTCATCGTGGCGGCTGGCGCATTTAATTCACCGCAATTGCTGATGCTCTCTGGAATCGGCCGCCGCGAAGTTCTGGAGGAGTTCGGAATCGAGTTGCGCGTGGAACTCGCCGGCGTGGGCAGGAATCTGCAGGACCGTTACGAGGTAGGAGTGGTGAACCGCATGAAGTTTCCCGCCTGGGAGGTGTACAAGGGCGTGAAATTTGCAGCCGGCGATCCACAGTTCGGCCAGTGGTCGGACTGTCGCAGCGGGATCTATGCCACGAACGGAAATGTCCTAAGCGTGTTCAGGAAATCCGCCAGCAGCGACGGGGCGCCGGATCTTTTCTGCATGGCGCTGTTGGCAAACTTCCAGGGCTACTATCCCGGCTACTCGGAGAAATTGGCGACGGACCTGAATTGCCTGACATGGGCCATATTGAAAGGACACACCGGGAACCGGGCTGGAGAGGTAACGCTGCGCTCGGGGGATGCACAAGACACTCCGTTCATCAATTTCAATTCATTTGCGGAAGGAGCGGACGAGGATATCGAAGCCTTGCTGGAAGGTATCCATTTCGTTCGCCGCATGACTGCGGCACTCAAGAAGCAAGATCTTTTGGAGAAAGAAGAACAGCCGGGGGACCACTTGAGCGACGAGGAGCTGCGTAAATTCATTCGATCCAGAGCCTGGGGCCACCACGCGTCCTCGACCTGCGCTATTGGAGTCGAGAAAGACGCGCATGCAGTGTTGGACAGTAATTTTCGCGTGCGTGGGACGCAGGGCCTCCGTGTTGTGGACGCCTCGGCTTTTCCGCGGACTCCCGGGCTGTTTATCGTCAGCGCCATCTACATGATTGCCGAAAAAGCTGCTGACGTAATTCTTGGAGGTAAATGATGCCAAGAATCAAGCAGTACGTTTCGGGCCCGGTGAATCCCGTTTCTTGCGCGAGGCGCAGAGAGATTTCCTAGTTTGCATCGAAAGGAGTTTACAGATGGCTTACAACGCTACGCAGTTGCTGGGAATGTCAAACACGCAATTGGATGAACTTTTCTCGAGCAGTCCCGCAGGAGATATCCCCGACGGTGCCGCGAAAGGAACTGCCATCATCGCTCCGGGCACGAAGTTCAGCGCGGAGATCGCCGAACTGATCAATATCTTCGGCTGGCAGGGGAAAACGTTTGACGCCAAACGTGGCGCATTGCGCAACCGGATTTTGCCCTTGGGGCTGAACGCTATCGTCGCAACGGTGTACAAGGGACCAAGCTGGCTGGACAACAAGGAATGCATCGTTTTGGACTATTCCGAAACATCGCTCGTGGCGCGGTGGATTCGAGACGAGATCCGGCTGATCGGCCCGGGCTTCTATCTGGGACGGGTCTATTGGGATCGCACACCGTTGATTCATTTCTCGTTGGAATTTCAGGGACAGTAAGCGGCCATAGCGGGAACAAAGCGCAGGAGGTCAAACCGTGTCGAAGAACGTTCAGAAGGGCCACACAAAACTTTTGCTCGCGCTTTTTGTCGCGATCGCAGCGGCGGTCATCGCGTACATCATTTGGTGGGACGCCCAACCCCGGCCCGGGCACGTCAAAGACGAGGCGCTGCTTGTGGGACGCGACGCGGCGAGTTTTCCAGCGTCGGACGTGGACTATTTCCACGATATGGACGGGGGAATTGACTTGACCGCGCTGGCACCGGAGAACGATAAGACAGCGCTGATACGCGGGCGCAACACCTGGATCGTTTGGACGGCCGGCAACGATCGCTTGTGGAACGAATTGAACTACCGCAGTGCCGGGGCGCTGGATTTTCTGAAAGTCCTGTCCTCTCACCCGAGCCAACTGGATATCGATAAGAGGTTCAGCCGCAACAAACGGTGGGAATATCTTGGCCTGGTAAACGATCCATGCTTCGAGAAAGCCACGGGCCCCGACCCGGAACGCTGGAACTTGTGGATCGATAAGCGCCGCGCGGACTGCAACCCCGATCCGTTCGAGAATGAACAGAAATATCCGGGCGTGAAAATCGGCTCGCGCGGTTCGAAGCTGGACGGCAAGGATTTTCCAGCGGGTTCCTACTACGGGTACGAAACCGGAATCGTGGGGTTGCGGCTGTTTCCCAATCCGGATTTTGACGAAGCGGCGGCAAAACGCTGGGACGCGAATCGCTACTACACGGACAAGCGCTATTACGAAGACAAAAAGCTGGTGCGGCCCTACCGCGTGGGAATGTCCTGCGGTTTCTGCCACGTGGGACCCAACCCTCTGAAGCCTCCGACGGATCCGGACAATCCGCGCTGGGACAATTTGAGTTCGAATGTTGGCGCGCAATATTTCTGGATCGACAAAATTTTCTACTGGGAGGGAGAGAAAGACAACTTTGTCTGGCAGCTCTTCCATACCTCGCGGCCAGGGTCTCTCGACACTTCACTGGTTTCCACCGACAGCATCAACAATCCCCGGACGATGAATGCCGTCTACATGCTGAAGGAACGGCTGGAACACGCAGCACGCTGGGGGAAGGAGAGATTGGCGGGCGGCCAGAAGAACAACAAACAACTCAATGACTACATTCCGGCCGGAAATGCGGAGACCGAAAAACAGAAAGAATTGCAGGAGCTGAACACGTACTTTCACCCGCCGGATACGGTGTGGACGCCGCGCGTTTTGAAGGACGGCTCGGACTCTGTCGGCGCCCTGGGCGCGCTGAATCGCGTATACCTGAACATCGGCACGTTCAGCGAGGAGTGGCTGCTGCATTTCAATGCGCTGGTGGGGGGCAAGCCCATCTCGCCGATCGAGATTTCCGTGGCGCGAAAAAACTCCGCTTATTTTGCCGCGACGGAAGCGCAAACCCCGGCGATGGCGCTTTTTTTCCTGAAGAGCACAGAACCTCATCACCTCGAGGATCTACGCAAAATAGACCCGGATGCCAGAAAAGCGTTGGAGACGGATGAGGCGCTGGTC
>DATLVJ010000531.1:0-19330 GCA_035577585.1 Candidatus Limnocylindrales bacterium | reverse complement strand
CTGCACACCGGCGAGCTCCACTGTGGAGTTGCTCTCAGCTGGACACGGTCCCCTGCTCGTCTACAAACTGAGTGCCGATCGTATTGACGAGAAGGGTGCACAGGGTCTGCCGCTCGGCATCTTGCCCGACTTGGTCTCCAGCCCTCCAGAATCCCTCGAGCTCCATAAGGGGGACATGCTGGTACTTGCGACCGACGGTTTTTTTGAATGGGCAAATCCAAAGGGCGAGCAATTCGGGGTAAAGCGGTCCGGAGAGGTGATTCGGCAATCGAGAGAGAAATCTCCGCGCGAACTTATTTCTACCCTATACCAAACGGTTGTTGAATTTTCTGAAGGTACCGCGCAACAAGATGATCTGACGGCGGTCGTCATCAAACGGATGTAGTTTTGAGCCTCCGGTCGGAACGCCGAAGTGGCCGCTTATCTCAGTGGTTTCTGATATTTCGCCCGGATTCATACCTCTAATCCAATCACCCAGGCAGCAACAAAAGTTCTTCGCGGCCCTTGCCTTTACAAGTAGCTGTCTTCGATCTCAAAGCGTGAAATAAATAGGTGGCCAGCCAGTGCTTCACGAATCGCCGCGAGCAAATCAATAGCGACGCGAGGCTTGAAAATGTACCCCGATGCCCCGATTGCGAGACAAGCACGCACGAAATCTGGATCCGAATGCACAGTCAGAAAAATAATCTTCGAGGTGCAATTGGCTTTCCGCAGCTGATCTACAGCTTCGATGCCATTCATCACGGGCATAGAAATGTCGGTGACGATGATGTCCGGATTGAGAATCAGGCCGGCCTCGAGTAGGGCATGGCCCTCGCCCACGATTCCAACAATTTCAAACGTTGGCCCCAGAAGTCCCTCCACGAATTGCAGAAATTGCGGATGGTCATCAGCCAACAGAATTCGTACTTTGTTCATCTGGCACACCCTTTGGATGCGCGCTGGAGGAAATACCAAATATTTTTCCCCTTTTTGTTCAGGCTGAAAGGGTAGCAACGGAATAGATGCCCAACGCCCTGTCGAGCGCCTGAATCCACGGTAGACGCGAGGCGTGAAGCTTGCATACTGTTAAGTCTGCCAGCGCGGTGGGAAAAGGGATATTCATCACGGGCCAATAGATGATGTGCTAAACTCGCTCGCGATACAGTCCCATAACAATGATGGGGGCCGAAAGGCGACTGTGGATTACAGAGAACCTGCCTGGGGGCAAGATGCCGTGTAGAGCATGCGGAGCGGATAATTTGCGAAAATTCGACGCTGACTTAACCGCGAGTACCTCGAACATTCAGGGGATCAAAGATTCTCCCGTCTATGTTTGTCGGGAGCTATTGGTATGCCTGGATTGCGGATTCGCAGAGATTCACATTCCGCCAACTGAATTGGGATTATTGAAAAAAAGTAAAGAGGCACCCGGATCCTGAATTGGCGTTGCGAGGCTCCCTAAGCCGGAGCCGCGTTCCACATTTCGTGTAGATTTCATCAATGGCCCACGCATGCATTCAATACACGGTGGAGTGCGAGCGTACGTTTGTCTTGAAACCGACACTCGCGCCCACGGCCGGCGTTGTGTATGCCTTTAGAACATTGACGTGAAGGCTAGTCTCCGATCGGGAGGGACACCGGTTGCTCGATGCGGAACTCGAGCAGCGATTCGCTTGGGATCTGGAGTTGCTCACCTTTTTTCGACGCCGCAAGCGCGGTTCCGCCCACGGCGCCAGCGACTACGCCAATCGCGGCTCCCGTTCCTCCCCCTGCGATTCCGCCAATCAGGGCGCCAAGCCCTGCACCGCCTAGCACTTTCCCAGCTGTCTTTTTACCTTCACCTTTGCCCTTAATTTCGTAAGTGCTAGTCATGAGGGGATAAGACGTTCCATTGATGACGATGTCCGTCAATTCGAGTGTGAGCTGAGAGCTTCCAGACATCCTGCCCGCGGAGGATGCTTCAGCCAAACGACCGTAAACGACTGTACCTCTGGGCGCGACGATCGTGTTCTCCACCTGCAAGTTCGTTTCCAGACTCGCCTTAAAACGGTAGCCGGTTTTTTGCTTGCTGGAATCTATCGGATCAACGGTTCGGATCAGAATCCGCGTTCCTGCAGGAACCGAGACTTTTTTCTTCCCTTGCGCAGCGGCACTGCCCATGATCGCCGGATATCCGACCAGTATTCCTGCCAGCAGCGCGGCCGTCGGCATAAATGAATTGCGCATTCGAGTCTCTCCTTTTTTCTTGAAATCACTGGCCTGGGCCGACAACGGGCAACGCCGAGGCAATCTGCAAATCGATGATTAGCAGCAACTGATGTTCGACTTGTGCGAACCGCGCTGCCGTGATTGCCCCAATTGCCTGCTTTACCCGGTCGTAGGTTTTGGCAAGGAGCTCCGCGCGTTGCTTTTGGTAGGCCAGCGACTTCTGGATCAATTCGTCCGCTTTTTCATCCGTCATCTGGTTATAGACTCGAGCGTACTCCTTGACGTTCTCAACTCGCTGGTCGTTCAGTTTGGCCAAATCTGCGTCATACTCACTGTAGATGGGCCAAAATTTCGTTGCGTCTTCAGCACTTAACACCATAACTGCTCCCATGAGTTCGGCCTTCCCCTGACGAACGTCCTTACGCAACAGATCAATGTAAACTTGCATGTTTTTCTGCTGTGAAGCGGAATCGTCCGACACCGCAGCGCTACTTGCGGATTCCTGCTTCTGGGCTTGCGCTTCAGCACGATTTGCAACGATTACGCATTGAACGAAAAGGATTGCCAGCAACAAGCGATTCACTAATTTCATATGTGTTCTGCCTTTCGATGTGGAGCTACTTCCGCGAGCCAAGGTGATTTTTCGTCCGAGAATTACCAGAGAGATGAACCATCTCACAGCCTTGGGCGGCATGCGGCGGCGCAATTTTCGACAGCAGCTAAATTCACACAATGTTCCGAGACCCTTAACTGTCAAAAATTACAGTCCGAGCATTGCGACGATTTTTCGGCGGGGCAGGTGAAGATGACCGGCGCAGTCGCTGTTTTCACCTGCTACTTCTGACAGTGCCGATGAAGCGTTTCCAGAAATAACGTTTAATTGGCAAATTGTTTCCAGTTTCTGATTGCCAAGGAAGGAAACCGGCATTGGGCGATCGAGGGCAATCGCATCGTCTGGCCATGAAGGTCGGTTTGCAGAACTCTGCCAGCGGTGGAGTCCTTCGCCCCTTTCTACTGGGGATGGTTCTGTTCATTTTCTCCTCGGCGCCGGCTTGCGTGGCCGGGCCTCAGAAACTGCAGACCACGCCCGCGACAAAAGGCTCCCCGATTTCCTCTGGACCGGAGGCTGCACCACTCCCGCCACAAACCGAACAGGCGATTCCGTTGCCTCAGATTGCGGACAAGGCAAACGAATTACACAACCGCTTAGTGGAGATTTACCAAGAGCTCCTTTCAGCAAAGGATGCCCTACCATCCGAACGCTCCACCCAAGTGCGCGCCGAGGAGATTCGCGAACGGAAACTGTTCGCTGACGCTCTGATTAAGGGCATTCCGACTTCGCTCGACCTGCGAGACGAAGATCAATATTGGGTCTCTCTGAATCGGCAGTTCACCTCCGAACTCAAATTCCTGACTTCACGCGCCATCTCACTTCAGGATCAGATTCAATTCCTGGGGGTTCAACAATCGGTCTGGCAGGCTACGCTCGACCAAATACACCAAATGCGGGCAATCCAAGGCGTGGTAGATCGCGTCCAGCAGGAATTGAATGCGATAAAGGCCACGCAAACCAAGGTTCAAGAGCAGCTGAACCTGGTATTGACACTGCAGAACCAAATTTCACAGCAAGACCAGCAGATTACCGAGGTTTTGACGCAGCTCAGTCAGGCCCGCGAGCAGTTGCGCGGCCATCTCTTCCAGAGAGATGGTCACCCCCTTTGGGAATCTCGCGAATTGCGCAATCTCGATCGACCGATGACCCTATCGGCGCGGGGGACCGTTGATCGAGAGTTAAAAAGCTCGGGCGATTTCCTGGGTTTGAATAAGTTACGGGCGCTTTTCGCACTGGCTCTCTACGGGCTGTCTCTTTTTGCCGCCTTCAAGCTCAAAAATTTTGTCAGCACCCGGGGTGGAGCCGAACTTTCTCCCGAACAACGGCAAATTTTTTCACATCCCTATTCCGTGGCTCTTGTCATGGTCTTAGTCGGAACCATAGGTCGATTCCAATCCGCGACATCTGCAGTAGCCATCTTCTTTGCCGTTCTATGGCTGATCCCAATCTTGCGTTTGCTTCCCCCCTTGATCCAACCGGGACCCCGTTCTCTTTTGTATGCCTTCCTTCCATCGCTGTTCCTGGAGGGCGCCCGAATTCTAATACCGTTCTCCCCTGCATTGAAAAGAGAAGCCTTCCTCTTAAACATGCTGCTGGCGCTGAGTCTTCTCGTTTGGATGATCCGTCCCGCGCGGTTGCGCCAGGTGGGGATGGAGGATCGGAATTCCCGGCTGTTAACGCACGGCGTGCACGCCGGGATCGCACTACTGGTGGCTTCTCTTTCTAGTAACGTCCTCGGATTCTTGTCGTTATCCCAGGTTCTGGGGATGAGCGCGCTCCTCGGCTTTTTCTCCGCGGCCGCTCTTTTCTGTGCCTTCCTAATATTGACCCTCATTCTAACGATACTTCTGCAAACGGATTGGGCCCGTTCCCTGCCTCAAGCCCGCGCCACCGTCTTCGAACGCTGGACAGGCCGCGTACTTGCTTGTGTCGGAATCCTCGCGTGGCTCAATGGCATGTCGCACTTCTTGACGATCCACGACAAGATCGTCAGCTTAATTTCTGACGCACTGCAACACCCCTTCGGTTATGGGGAGCTTCGCTTCACCATCGGTGGCTCTCTGAGCGTCTTGTTAGTTATGGTCCTTGGCTATGCCTTGGCAAGAGCTTTCTCTTTTGTCTTAAAGAAGTTTTTGCTTCCGAGAATGCCCCTACAGCGGGGGGTGGCATACGCTATCTCTTCGGTGACATACTACGTGCTATTGCTTATGGTCGCGGTTGTGACGTTAGCCGAGACCGGGGTTGAGCTCAATAAATTTACAGTCCTAACTGGTGCAATCGGGGTTGGCCTCGGGTTCGGCCTTCAGAGTGTGGTAAACAATTTTGTTTCAGGGCTGATTCTTTTATTCGAGCGACCCATCCATTTGGGAGATACTGTAGAAATTGGTGGATTGATAGGAACCGTACGACGCATAGGCGCTAGATCAAGCACCATTCTGACTTTCCAAGGCGCAGAAGTCATCGTGCCCAACAGTAACCTGCTTTCGAACCAAGTCATCAACTGGACCCTCTCCTCACAGTGGCGTCGCGTTGACGTTCCTGTCCGCGTGGCCTATGGCACAGATCCGGAACAAGTTTTGAAACTGCTCGTCGACGCCGCCGAATCAAATCCCCGCGTATTGCGTGAACGGCCACCCACAGCTTATTTCCTGGGGTTTGGTGATAGCGGGATGAATTTTGAGCTTCGCTTTTGGTCTGCGTACCAGGATACTTGGCTTCAACTGCAAAGCGATGTAGTGATCGCGGTTGCTAAAACATTACTGACGGCTGGGATCGAAATACCGTTCCCGCAGCAGGACTTGCATGTTCGCAGCGTTGACGCCTCTGTAAGAGCAACTCTGGCAGGCGATAGTATCTCCGGCCCTTCCCTTGCGTACACGACCAGGTCGGTACACGCAGAGGCAGCATCGCCGCAGACTCATCGAGACCCGCGGCAAAAGTAATAGTTCCTGACCTACACCTCGCGTCTTGCGGGTCAGGACACCACATTTGGAAACTGCGCTCCTGAACGCCATGAGTTGTACCCAAACCTGTCAGAAGTGACAGTATCCGGCAGAACGCAAAGGCTTCTACCATTCAGCCAGTGAATGGTGTCCTGATGACGTCACCGCGGCTTATGTTGGCTGATGACCATACATTTTTGGTCGAGGCATTCCGCAAAGTTTTGGAACCCCAGTACGAAATCGTCGGTACGGCCTCGGACGGACGCGCCTTACTGGAGTCCGCGCCCCGGCTCAATCCAGACGTAATCGTGGTAGATATCGGTATGCCCCTGCTGAACGGTCTGGAGGCTGGATTGCGATTGAAGGAACTGATGCCCTCCATGAAGCTGATTTTCCTGACGATGAACGAGGACCCCGATTTGGCCGTAGAAGCGATGCGCTGTGGCGCGTCTGGCTATCTTTTGAAGAGTTCCGCAGTTGAAGAAATGCTTTGCGCGATCCAATTGGCTCTAAAGGGTAAAACCTATGTCACACCGCAGATTCGGCGAGGGATGCAGAAATCTTTCATAAAGAACCCTCGAGCCAAGGGACAGGCGAAGGTCCTTACGCCCCGGCAGCGGGAAGTGGTGCAACTGTTGGCGGAGGGGAAATCCATGAAAGAGGTAGCCGACGTGTTGAAGGTTACGGCTCGCACTGTTGCGTTCCACAAATACCGCGTCATGGAAGAGTTGAACATTGGAACAACGGCGGAGTTGATTCAGTTCGCAATCAAATCAAAAATATTGGTGCGGTGAAATCGGCGAGACACATTCGAGCAAGTCTGGGAACATCAACCATTGGTCTTGCCCGCTCCAAAAGCGCCTTTGTCGGGGGACTCAGAAACCGAGAATGATTCCTGTGGAATCCGATGAAACCCAAGCCTTCGCGGGTGAGTGTTTTCCCTCGCACTGATACTTTTAACAGTTCAATTTACGGCGTGACAATCATACTGTGACCTCAATTCAATACAGGGGATCCAGACCGAGGCAACACCCAGAATAAGCGCACAACGCAGTTCCCTCCCCTCAACTGGATCCCTTCCTGCCTACCGTGGCGATGAGCGTTAGGGGGCATGTTGTTGAGGGTTCATCAATCACGGGACAACTTGAGTCCGCGGGAGCCACTATGCCGCAGCACCTTTCCACAAGAATTCGTGTAGCCAGACTGTGTGCCCTTTTTCTCACAGTAATGACGATTTTTATGTTGGTGGTCCTCCCGTCGTTTGCCGGCACCAAAATTGTCCATCGTTGGGTTCTTACGGGCGAGCCCATGCCACGGCTCAAGAAAATCCTGGTCATAGCGGTTGTTGAAAACTACCTGATACGACAGCATTTTGAAGAGGAGATGGAGAGGTTGCTGGCCAATGCCGGAGTTGAAGGCGTCCAGAGTCATATGGTTCTTCCTCCGCGTAACGAACTCATGGAAGGTGAGCTGAAGCAGCGGATTAAGGAAAGTGATCTGGATGCGGTCTTGATCATACGGCCGAAAGCCGTGCGCCACGAAATGGAGGAAACCGTCACAGGGGGGTTCTATATGCCACCCCCTGGCTACTACACTTTTTGGCCTTACTGGAACATGACATACACCCAATTTTCCACCACCAGCTCCTACATGCAGGAAAACACCGTCGTCAGCGCGGAATTTAATCTCTATAACACCAAAGATGAAAAGCTTCTCTGGAGCGGCGAAACGGACACGATCTATTCCAAGGATTTCGGGAAACTGGGCAGGGAATATGCTAACGCACTTGTAAGACAACTGAAGAAAGACAAAGTAATCGGCAAGAAATGATGGACTCCAACCTGGCAGAGCATAGGAAAAGCAGAACCGGGAATCCCTGTGAGAATCGACGGTGTAACCCTCAGTATTCGTGACCCAGACTTGCTCCTGACCAAAAGAATTGTCGAACACGTGGAACCAGATCTGGGAAGTCAACGTTGCAATGTGCTGCACCGATGTGCGGAACTTTTTGGGGTTTTCGAGAAGGGGAATTCTGCGGTTCGTGTTCCGCGATTACCTCGTACACCGCACGATTGAAGGATTTGATAGGGCATGCCGTTCATTAGCCCGATGGCGGCGAAATTGTCGCTTTCACAAAATGGCCTCCATCACACGCAGTTCAATTCTCGGCACTCTGGTCGTCGTGATTCTCATCGCAACGATACCCGGAGCCATCCGCAGAATCATACAAACCGGCGATTTGTATCTTTTTACCCGGCAGTTCTTTGAAGATATGTTTGCTCGGTTATCCGGTGCGGGTAAGTTCAGATTTCTTCTCCAGCCAACAGTCGCGATCCTGCTGGGTTCGCGTGATGGACTGAAGGACGCGAGAATGGGAGCACATCCCTATCTTTGGGCCCTTGCCGTTAATGGCGAGAATCGAGGCGCACTGCTGCGCAGTATGTTTGCGTCCCTACGCGAAATTATTGCCATTGCAATCCTTTTGGACATTCTTTCGCAATTTCTGATCTTTCGCGAGATTCATCCTGGCGCGGCAATTCTGCTGGGACCCTTACTGATTGGGGTGCCGTATGCGTTGTCCCGCACATTTTTCAGGCCTGATTAACTGAAACAAAATTGTTCGAGCATCGTCCAAAAACGTTCGCTGACGTCTTTCTGCAGAACAGTGCTTGCTCGCGGGGACTCATCCTCGGACTGGGCACCTGGCGTTCTCGTAATTCCTTTTGCTTACGATCTCATTTCCTCATAATTGAGCCAGTTCTGCCTCGTTGCGCCACAGCGATCAAGAAGGACGAGGAGCCCAAGAATACGAGCACAGTCAAAACCAACAGAATGAGCAATTCTGGCACGCTTAGACCTCTGTCCCTAGGCTTCCTTAGAGGTTCCCCGGTTTCATGATAGATGCTTAGTTTCACGCAAAGTCTGACCGTCAGGGCGCAACCTCGTGACTGTCAGAAAAGACAGCACAGCACGGCGGGGCGACACTTCACCCCGGCTGTCAAACTTGACAGTGGTACTTTTTCCCGCAGGTCATCAGGATCCACAGCATACGGCTCATCGCGGGCCTTTGCGGAGACACCTATGATTCCCCTGAATAAAAGCTTTTTCTGTCTGATAACAGTGTCCTTAGCGGCCAGCATGGCCGCAGGGCAGGCCCAGCAAACCGTGCCGGATTCCAATCTGACCACCAAGTCCGTCAAGGCGATCGGATATAGGGTTGGCGGCGGAAGCACGAAGGTCGACTTGAAAGGTACAGAGTTGATGTCGGCGGCCAGTGGAGAAGCGAAGGTCGAAGCTAAACCGGGTGCCACAACCATCGAGGTCAGTCTCATCGGCATGACACAGCCGTCGACACTAGGTGCTGAATTTCTGACGTTTGTTCTTTGGGTAGTTACGCCCGATGGCCGCTCCGGAAACACCGGCGAGATCATCATCAACAAGAACGGAGAGGGCAAGCTCAAGGCTACGACTCCGGCTCAGACATTCGCTCTCATCGTCACAGCTGAGCCATATTTTGCAATACGTTTTCCCAGCGAGATGGTCACCCTGGAAAATGATACGCGGAAAAACACTAAAGGCCAGATCTTCCCCGTCAACGACTTCAAGCTGATGAGGCGCGCTCAATACGAAAAGCTGGGGAATCCACTGGCTATGACCCCGGATCTAGAACGAGTCCCTCTACAGCTGTACGAAGCCCGCAATGCTGTAGATATTGCCAAATCACGCGGAGCGGATAAGGATGCACCAGAGATCTTCCCCAAGGCGACAGGCAGTTTGCAATTGGCGGAGAACGCTCTAGCCAGTAAAGCAGACAAGAAGGACATCGTGTCCAAGGCCGGCCAAGCGATCCAGTTTGCCGAGGATGCGCGCGCACTCGCAGCTCAACGGCAGAACGAAGCACGTATCGCCGCGGACCGCGAAGCGGCTGCGGCAAAAGCCAAGTCTGAGGCAGAAGCGAAAGCTGCCGAAGAAGCCAAACGCCAAGCCGAACTGACTGCTGCCAAAGAAGCTCAGATGAAAGCGGAGGCAGAAGCGGCTGCAGTCAAGGCCAAGGCGGAAGCAGATGCGGCTTCAGCCAAAGCCAAGGCAGAAGCAGATGCCTTGAAAGCAAAAGAAGAAGCGGCACGGGCCGAAGCTGAACGATCACGTAAGGCTGCGGCCGAGCTGAGAGCCCAACTCCTCGATCAATTCAATCGCGTATTGGAAACCCGCGATACTCCTCGGGGGCTGGTCGTCAACATGGGAGACGTGCTGTTTGATTTTGGTAAGTATAATTTGCGCTCCGAAGCCCGAGAAAAGCTGGCAAAACTTACTGGCATTGTCCTCGCCCACCCCGGTTTGAAGCTCGCCGTTGAAGGTCACACGGATAGTGTCGGAGGCGATGAAGCAAACCAGAAACTTTCGGAACAGCGTGCCGACGTTGTGCGCCAGTACTTAATCGGGGAAGGACTGCCAGATGCCAGCGTCTCCTCCCAAGGATTTGGGAAAACTTCACCAGTCGCAGACAACGACACCGCCTCCGGGAGGCAGAAAAACCGTCGCGTGGAGATCGTTGTGTCAGGGGAAGTCATCGGTGAAAAGATTGGCACCTGAACGTCAGATCTTGTCTTGTTCTGTTTGCCACGCAATTCGAAACGTCGTCCGCCTCGCTCGCGGTAATACACCGACATTTCCCGATTTTTGGTTCCAACCGTCAAGGTAAGTCCATTGTTTTTACAGAACTATCGGAGTGAGCGCAAGGTGTCAACGATTGCTGAATGTCAGAATTTGCGCGCGGAATACCTGCTAATTTTGACAGTTCTACATTCCAACGTCAGCTCCTAGCATCGTCGCTGTGTAAGGGCGACTGTGACCGTCTGACGGGCTCTTGCATTCGGAGTCAGATCTTAGTTCAGGAGCCTGAGCTGCCGAGGTTCGGCAGGTTCGTCTACTAATGACGCGGCCAGTCCCAAATGAATAGCTCGGGGGCCTGAATGGAATTGCCGAAGTGGAGCCCCTCTCGCGATGGATCTGTAATCGATACTTGGGCAACTTGGGCGCATCGAGCAGCCGACAGCAATACCAGCACGTGGCCTGAATTGACGTCGTTGAAACTTCATTCTCGCACACCGATGGCCGCGACCTGGAGGAGAACCGCATGACACAAGATCCTAATTTTCGCGTCGCTCTGAGGCCACAACACATATCAACGGGAAACAGTGGAGTTCCCTTTCTCTTGGCGAACTCACAGTTCGCCGTTCGGCAAGCCTCATTCCTGGCCCTTTTCACGACGGCGCTGGTCCTTTGTGCCGGCTGCTCTTCCAAAAAAGAACAACCACCACCTCCGCCGCCAGGAGTCACGATCGCCCAGGTCATCCAGAAAGACGTTCCCATACATCAGGAATGGGTTGGAACAATGGCCGGCAATGTGGACGCGGATATCCGGCCCAAGGTTGAGGGGTTTTTGCTTGCCCGTCTCTACACAGAGGGCTCCTACGTGGAGAAGGGTCAACCGATGTTTCAACTGGATAAGCGCCAGGCAGAAGCTGCTGTAGAGCAGGCGGCCGGAAATTTGGAGCGTGCCCGCGCTGCGTTGTCACAGACACAAATTGACGTGCACCGTTTCACTCCTTTGGTGGCCCAGAAGGCCGTAAGTCAAGCCGAGCTCGACAAGGCGCAGAGTTCCGAAAGAGCTGCCTCCGCAGCTGTGGCGGCCGACCAAGCAGCTTTGGACAATGCCCGACTGAATCTTGGCTGGACAAGCGTGACGTCGCCTATTGCCGGAATTGCCGGAGTCTCCAAGGTTGGAATCGGCGATCTGATTACCCCAACTGCTGTCATGACCACCGTTTCGAGCGTGAATCCCATCTATGTCGACGTAAATATCGCGGAGCAGGATTACCTTCGGCTAAGTCGTGAAAAAGCCAACCGACATGGACGAACAGATCTGGAGTTAATACTGGGAGACGGTACGGTCTTCCCTCAGGTTGGGCGCCCACTTTTTGTGAATCGCGAGGTGGATTCGCGAACAGGAACAATTCAGGTACGAGGTGAATTTCCCAATCCGGGAAATCTGCTGCGGCCCGGACAGTACGCGCGAATTCGGGCAGCAACAGAGTTGCGCAAGGGCGCTCTTCTGATCCCGCAGCAATGTGTTTCCGAACTGCAAGGCGTTTACCAGGTCGGAGTGGTTGCTGCCGACAACAAAGTAACAATCAAATCTGTCACGCTGGGGCCTCAATTCGGCGACATGTGGATCGTCGAGTCCGGTCTGCAGGCCGGCGAAAATGTTGTGGTGGACGGATTACAGCGGGTTAGGAGCGGCATGGTAGTGGCGCCCACGCATTACAAAGACACGCAGGCAAGCGCACCGACTGGTGGAATGTAGCCATGTCTAAATTCTTCATCAGCCGTCCCATTGTTGCGATCGTTATTTCGATCCTCACGGTCATCGGTGGTGTTGTAGCAATGTCAAAGCTGCCAGTGGCTCAACTGCCGGATATCGTGCCTCCGCAAATCAACGTGTCAGCGACTTATACGGGAGCCGATGCGTTGACGATTGAGCAGTCGGTTGCCACACCCCTTGAGCAGCAGATGAATGGCGTGGACAACATGCTCTACATGATGTCCACCAACGCCAATGATGGAACCATGACCCTCAAGGTTACCTATGATGTCGGCACTAATGTGGATATCGATCAGGTGAATACCCAGAATCGGGTGTCCCAAGCCAGTCCGAATCTCCCCACCTCTGTCAATCAGTACGGGGTCACGGTCAAGAAATTAATGGGTCTCCCACTCCTTGTCCTTTCTGTGTACTCGCCTAACGATACGTACAGCGGGCAGTTCCTGGGCAACTACGCAACAATCAATATTAACGATGCGCTGCTGCGTGTTCCCGGGGTTGGGCAGGTCACGAACTTCGGGGCCGCCGATTATGCCATGCGCGTCTGGGTTAAGCCGGACCAGTTGACCAAACTCGGCCTAACCGTATCGGACTTGACCAATGCCGTCCAGCAGCAGAGCGCCGTCAATCCCGCCGGTCAGATTGGCGCGGAACCTGCCCCGAAGGGTCAGCAATTCACATACGCTGTTCGCGCACCCGGCCGGCTTGCAAACTCGGAGGATTTTGGCAACGTCATTGTTCGGCAGAATCCCGATGGCTCAACTGTCAGGCTGAAGGACGTTGCGCGCATCGAGTTGGGATCGCTGGTCTATCAGCAGATCGGGCGATACAACGCGAAGTCTGCGGTGATCATTTGTGTCTACCAGGCACCCGGTTCCAATGCGTTGGCCGTAGCGGATCAGGTGAAGGCGCAGATGGTGGAGTTGAAGTCGCGGTTTCCCCAGGATCTCGACTATAAAATCGCCATGGACACCACCCTTCCAATCACGGAAGGGATGAAAGAAATCGTCACGACGCTCATCGAAGCCATCGTCCTTGTGATTATTGTCGTCTTCCTCTTCCTTCAGAACTGGCGTGCCACCCTGATCCCGCTTCTTGCCGTACCCGTGTCACTCATCGGCACCTTCGCCATCTTTCCGATTTTGGGCTTTACCATCAACACCTTATCCCTCTTTGGGCTCATCTTGGCGATTGGACTGGTCGTGGATGACGCCATCGTGGTAGTCGAGGCGGTTGAACATCACATTGAACATGGTCTTTCGCCAAAAGATGCGACTCTCAAGGCGATGGAAGAAGTCACCGGGCCGGTCATCGGAATCGCCCTGATACTTGCTTCGGTCTTCGTGCCCATGGCCGCTCTCGGAGGCATTAAGGGCCTGCTGAACCAGCAATTCGCAATCACCATTGCCATCTCAGTGTTGATCTCTGCCTTTAACGCCTTGACCCTGTCGCCAGCACTCTCCGCCCTTTTGCTGCGTCCCCGGAAGAAATCCAGTGGCCCGCTAGGAAAATTCTTCGGTTGGTTTAACCGCTGGTTCGATAAAGTCACAGGTGGCTATGTAAATTGGAGCCACCTCCTCATCCGCCGGTGGGTGCTTGCCATGCTCATGCTCGTCGGCATCGCCGTTGTTGCCGGGCTTATGGGCAAGAGCCTTCCCACCAGTTTCATCCCGGAGGAGGATCAGGGATACGCGTTCCTCCAAATTCAACTGCCTGACGCCGCTTCTCTACAGCGCACCGATGCTGTCATGCGCAAGATTGATGACCTGCTGGCACACACGCACGGTGTTAAGAGTTTCAGCGGGATTTCTGGATTCAGCCTGCTCTCCAACACCTCGGCCTCTTACACAGGTTTCTTTTTTCTTCAGCTTGAACCTTGGGACGAACGTCGAACCGCAGAGCTTTCTGCCGATGGGCTCGTACAAGCCCTAAATAAAAAATTGCGCAGCGAGATTCCGGAAGCCATTGCCTTCGCGTTCGGTCCTCCCGCTATTCCTGGCCTCGGCACCGCTGGGGGGTTCACACTCATGTTGCAGGACCGGAGCGGCGGAACGGTTCAACAACTGTCCGAAACTATGGACAAGTTGGCCCTGGCTGCGCGAAAACGACCAGAACTTGCTTCGTTGGTTACCACATTCCGTCCGACGGTGCCTCAGCTCTTCGTGAACGTCGACCAGGACCGCGTTCTGAAGCAAGGACTCCAGTTTGGCGAGGTTTACCAGACGCTTCAGGCCTTCCTGGGAGGCGCCTACGTCAACCAGTTCAATCGGTTCGGACGGCAGTGGAAGGTCTATCTTCAAGCAGAGCCGGAATACCGCACCAACATAGACAAAATCAATAGTTTCTACGTTCGAAACTCCAAGGGAGAGATGACACCGCTTGCCTCCTTGGTTTCGGTGAAGCGCGTATCGGGGCCGGAGTATACAAACCGCTTCAACTTGTTCCGGAGTATCCAGGTTAATGGTTCCCCTGCTCCCGGCTTCAGCTCCGGACAAGCCATGACGGTAATGGAGCAGGTTATGAACGAAGTGCTGCCTGCCGGTTTTGGATATGCGTGGAGCGACATGTCGTACCAGGAAAAGAAAGCAGAAGGCGGACAGGCGGCAGTGTTCGCAATGTCTTTCCTGTTTGTCTTTTTAATCTTGGCGGCCCTGTACGAAAGCTGGTCTCTGCCTTTCAGCGTTCTTCTCTCGGTTCCTGTGGCTGTACTTGGCGCCTATGGGGGACTGCTGTTGCGCAAGTTTGACAACAATGTGTTCGCCCAAATCGGGCTCATCATGTTGATTGGACTGACCGCTAAAAACGCAATTCTGATTGTTGAGTTCGCAATTCTGGAACATTCGAAAGGAAAGGAACTCGTGGCTGCAGCTCTAGATGGCGCCAAACTCCGGCTGCGGCCAATCTTGATGACATCGTTTGCATTCATTCTTGGGTGCGTCCCGCTCTGGACAGCGAAAGGTGCCGGCGCCATTGGTCGAAAGGTGCTGGGAAGCTCCGTGATCACGGGCATGTCCGCCGCCAGCGCTTTGGGGATATTTTTCGTGCCTGTCCTATTTGTAATCGTTGAGCGCATCGCAAAGAAGAAAGCTCATGTAGAAGTACCTCAAACAGCCGTACTGGAAGGGGGCCACGACTAATGCGCAAACTCGTCGCTGTTGCCCTTCTTCCGCTGCTCTCGTTGACCGGATGCACCGTCGGTCCCAAGTACAACCGTCCAACATTCCAACCTCCCGCCACCTTCTATACCGAGGACCAGGCACGGCAGATTTCAATCGCCGATTACGGCTGGTGGGATTTGTTTAAAGATCCCGTTCTTCAAACCCTCATTCACGAAGCCCTGAAGAATAACTACGACCTTCAATTGGCCCTCGCAAGAGTGGAGCAGGAACGCGCCCTCGCCGGTGTCAGCCGTTCACTGTACTTCCCGCAAGTGGGTTACGACGGCAACATTTCCGGCCAGCAGTCGCCGACACTCCCGAATCACACTTACTACGGCTATAGCATCAGTACCGTCTGGGAGATTGATCTCTTTGGCCGCATCCGCAAATTGAATGAAGCCCAACGGGCGGTGTACTTCTCCAGCGAGGAAGCCAAGCGAGACGTCCGGCTTTTAATCATGTCGGAAGTTGCCCAGGGATATTTTCAATTGCGCGCCGTGGATGCGCAGTTGGAGATTTCTCATCGGACAGTCAAGAGCTTTCAAGATACCCTTGAGATTTTTCAGCACAGGATGGAGGGCGGCTACTCCTCAGGGCTCGAAACTTCCCGCGCTCAAGCGGCGCTCTCGAATGTAGCGGCCACCATCCCTGATCTGGAACGCCAGGTCGTTGCGGAGGAAAATGCACTGGACCTGCTTTTGGGGCGCAATCCCGGCTCGATTCCTCGCGGCGCGGCACTCGCCGATCAATACGACCCACCCGACGTCCCCGCCGGTTTGCCGGCTTCTCTGTTGGAGCGGCGGCCCGATCTGCGTGAAGCAGAGCAAAACCTCATCTCTGCCAATGCTAACGTGGGTGTCGCCAAGGCCAACTTTTTCCCGACCATATCCTTGTCCGGAGTGTTCGGAGGTCTCAGTCCTCAATTATCCGAACTAACGGCCGCCGGCAAAGCGTGGAGCCTCGCCGGAGACTTAGCCGGACCTATCTTCACCGGGGGGCGGTTGAAGGGTCAATACAACGCCGCCCTCGCTCAGCGAGACCAAGCTAGAATCACCTTCGAAAAGGCGGTCACCCAGGCTTTCGGCGAAGTGTCCACATCTCTTTCCGCCCATCAACAGCTTGCTAAGGCTTACCGCGAGCAGATGTCCTCCGTTGAGGCGTATCGCGAGTCCGTTCGCCTCTCCTCCATCCGCTACGATAGCGGACTCTCCAGCTATCTGGAAATCATTGATGCCCAGATTCAAATGTATCCCGCCGAGAGTGCGACCGTGAACTATGATCTGGGTCGCAAATTGGCATTGGTGCAGCTCTATCGTGCGCTTGGAGGCGGATGGAATCTGAACGATTCACAGTGGACCAGCACCAGTGGTACTTCTGGCGCCACTCAGTCCCCCACGCCGTGAGCCGCCCTCACGTATGATCTTCTAACTCAATCTTGTGCTTTCGAAGTCCTAGGTATCCAGCTCCACTTGTGGTCAGAAGGAGACGCGTTTCATGTTACGCAACTGCAGAGCCTGCGACGCTTGGGCAGCCTAGACGATTTGCGACGTTATAGATCTCCATCTGCCTCCCCCTCCAACAGCTAGCCTGTCATTTCTTTCAGTGGCCACAACTATGTTCAACCCTTACCGTATGACGAGTGAGGGAGCATGCGGGAATTGGATTCAGGATCGGCCAACCGTGCACCAATGTGTGGTGTTAAACGCACGCCTGGCCAGGGCAACACCCGGGCACTCGAAGAAGTCTTCAAGGCCAACGGTGAACTCATTCGTCGCATTTGCCTGCGCATGCTGCGAGATCCGATAGAGGCCGAGGATGCCGCGCAGGACGTTTTCGTCCATGTAGTTCGCAAACTGCACACATTTCGGGGCGATTCAGCGTTGTCTTCGTGGTTGTACCGGTTGACGACCAACCTCGTGCTGATGCGTTTCCGAAAAAACAGGCACAAACATTATTCGCTCCGCGCGTTGCTAGAGGATGATGGCGAGTTGCTTGGTATTCTCGCGAAACCGGACCTTTACCTTCAGGGGGTGATAGACCGAGTCGACATTCAAGCGGCTATCGACATGTTGCCGAGGGGTTACAGAAACGTATTTATTCTTCACGATATTCAAGGCTACGCTCACAAGGAAATTGCCGAACTTCTTGGGTACTCGGTTGGAAATTCAAAATCCCAATTGCATAAAGCGCATAGGCATTTGCGCAAGTTACTTAGCGGAAGGCCTAGCGAAGGACAACCGCGGGAAGAAAATCCAAAATCCGTCTGCTCGCTGCAAGGGCCGACGATAGTCGCCACGCTTCACCGGATTGGAAATGCTTGAGAGCCCTAAGCACCTCCGCGATCGAATTCGAATGCAATTTGGCATGTAGATCTGCCACGGACAACGGCGGGTCCGCCCATACCAAGCACACCCAAGAAATCAGGTTACGCTCCCGCAGAACGGTTGAGCACGGAAGATCTCTCAACCGGAACCAGAGCAGCCTGATCCGATCGGGATTCTCGTTTTGGGCTAATGGAGTTGGCATGGCTAGATCCAGCCGGTTTGAACGAACGGGAGCAAAACATCCTGATCTCGGGTTCTTGCTTGGATTCTTTTGTCTGCGAAGCCGCTGTAGCGTCGGTCCCACTCCGTCCGCTCCAATGGGTTCACAATTCCGACGCCCTGACCGAACAATCCGCGAACAGCAAAAATTCCCTTGTATGACTTATCGTGGTTTTTGTTCTAGCGAGTCACGCAAGTCCTTGAATTTCAAGATCAACATGCTCTGTAACAACAAAGGTCGCGAGTACGAGTCTCGTTCTCCCCGCCATCTCCTCCAATGCACTTATGAATGAGTGGTTTCAGCAGGTTCATCCCACAACTCAACCGAAAAGTGCTGCTGCTTTGTTTCGTTGAGCCCCACGCCGGGCGGCGGTGCGAAGCGGACCGGTTAAAGACGCATCGAACGATACTTCCCTGCCCATTCGCTGAAAGCGGTGCCTGGGCTCCGCCGTTTATATGCCTTGACACGTATATGCTCTGTGGAGTATATAGAGAAGATGGAAACAGTATTCGAGATCATTGCGGAGCCGAACCGCCGAGCGATACTGAGCTTGCTGGTCTCGTCGGAGCAGTCGGTGGGAGAGATCGAGCGTCAGCTTCGGATGACCCAGCCCACCGTATCAAAGCACCTGCGAGTGCTGCGCGAGGCGGGTTTTGTGGAATCCACGGTCGACGCGCAGCGCCGTCTTTACCGGCTGAAACCTGAATCACTTCAGGAGGTGGATGACTGGCTGGCCCAGTTCCGCCGGTTGTGGTCCGCTCATGTGGATCAGCTAGAACGGTACCTAGACCGCATGGAAGAACCGACGGTAAAAAGGGCAAGGGCAAAGAAAAGGAAGACAAGCAAAAGACGGCGCAGCACAAGCTTCGAAGGCAACAAAGGAGAAACCAAATGAAAATCAAGTTGGCCAGCGTGTACGTGGACGACATGGACAAGGCTCTGCACTTCTATACGGAGGTATTGGGGTTTGCCAAAAAGACCGATTTCAGCCAGGGCCCCTATCGCTGGTTAACCGTGGCCTCGCCCGAAGAGCCGGCCGGGACCGAGCTGCAGCTCGCGCTGAACAGCAACCCCGCGGCCAAATCGTATCAGCAGGCGATGTTTCAACAGGGCCAGCCCGCCGCAATGTTCTTCACTGACGACATCAAGGGGGATTACGAGCGGATCAAAGCTCGCGGCGCCGAGTTCACAATGCCACCTACCGACGTGACTGCTTCGATTATTGCGATGCTGAAGGACACCTGCGGCAACCTGATTCAGCTCACACAGCTGGCAGGCTATTCACGCTAAGGAAAACAAATTGACCGATCGCGAGCAGTACGCGCCAGGCCCGGCCATCAGGGCGCAGATACGGAAGGACGGAGAGAAGTGGACGCTCATTCTAGTGAGAGAGCTGCGCCACTCGCCTGAGAAAGTCTGGCTGGCGCTAACCGACCCGGCGCATTTGCACGAGTGGGCTCCCTTCGACGTCGACGGAAGCTTGGGTACAGCGGGAAAC
>DATLVJ010000530.1:0-15616 GCA_035577585.1 Candidatus Limnocylindrales bacterium | reverse complement strand
GTGGCGGAGTGGGACTGGCCGATCTGCGCGGACTGGTGCTGGGACTGCGGGGATGATTTCGTAGTTTACGAAGACCCGGACCACAACGGTTGGTACATGCTCTACAACGTGCACACAGGCGTGTATGTGCATGTGTCATACATGGGGACGTAGATAGAAATTTAGAGACTTTCTAATTTGTGAGCGGCGCGACCCGGCCGGAGGGCTGCGGGTTAATCGTCGCTATCAACCGCAGTTTCCGGCGCGGCGGCAGGGACGAGTTCGGGCGATGGCTGGAGCTCGTTCCTGGCGAGCGATTCGCGCGAGCGCAGAGTGGACTGCACCGGGAGTCCTGCCCAAACATTGATGATGCCGAGAAGTTCGTGGATAACTTGATGGGTGTCGCCGGTGCGGGTCCACCAAGCGGAAGGCTGGAAAGCATCGTTCGATACGGCGTGCACGATGATTTCGCCGCGGGATGAATTGAGCTTGTTCCAGAGTTCGTGGACGCGGCGGGTGTGGGCCTTGTTGGTAACCACAATGACGGAAGAGGCGCGATTTCGCTGAAGAGCGGAGCCGATGACTTCGAGTTCGTCTTGCGTGTTGACGATTGGGGAATCCAGAACGTGGATGGCTTTCGCGGGGATGCCCTGGCGGCGGAGAAGCTGATAATTCAGATCGGCCTTGCCGGGATTGTGGATGCCCAATTGAGTGAGTGTGGCGGACTGCAAGCCGGGGCGGGTGAGCCAGATTTCGTTGGCGTAGCCAGCGCGATAAAGAGATGCGGCTTCGAGAGCGCGATCTGGAAATGTGCCGCTGAGGACGGCGATTGCGTTGGCTTTTTGCAGAGAATCTTCTTTGATGAGCCAGTGGCCGACGCCGAGCAAGAAAGCAAGTCCGGTGGAGAACGCGAAAAGGGCGAGAGCGCCGAGGACGGCAAAAATTTGGAGGAAATGGCTTACGAAATTTCTGGTGGCAATTTTTCTGAGCCGCTGAATTGTCGGTACGTCGTTCACAGTACTTTCGGTCATATTCATCACCCGCTGGCTAGTGCATTTGCGGTTCCAAACAAAGCACGAATGGCGAAATGAGGGAGTGCTTAGTGGCCGAGAATGAGTCACTTAGAAGCAACTGAGAGTCGATGTTGGGAGAGTGGTTAGAAGGGGTTGAGGAGCGTGTAAATCTGGCACAGCGCGTGCAAAGTTTGGGGAGAAAATTAACGAGGGATTTTCGCGCAAAATATTTTGCGGACCAGGTATTCACCGCACATTTATCAGGTGAAGGTCTGAAAGAAAAAAGGCGGCCGCAGTTGCGACCGCCTTTTTTGCTGAAAAAGCGCCCGCCCCGTAAAACCATTCGGGGTGCAAACATCGCACCTCGGAAGGCGGCCGCTACAGTGTATTGCTTTTAGTACATGCCGCCCATTCCGCCCGGGCCGCCTGGGGCTCCAGCAGCTGCACCCTTCTTGTCGTCTTCCTTGAGCTCGGCCACGAGTGCTTCGGTGGTGAGCATGAGGCCGGCGATGGAAGCGGCGTTCTGCAGAGCGAGGCGAGTGACCTTGGCCGGGTCGATGACGCCAGCCTTGACCATGTCGCCGTATTCGCCGGTGTCCGCGTTGAAGCCGAAGTTTTCGTCCTTGGACTCGCGGATCTTGCCGATGACCACAGCGCCTTCGTGACCAGCGTTGAGGGCGATCTGACGGCACGGCTCTTCGAGCGCGCGCTTCACGATGCCTACACCGACAGCTTCGTCGTCGTGGAGTTTCAGCTTGTCGATGGCGTTCAAGCAGCGCAAGAGAGCCGTGCCGCCGCCGGGAACGATACCTTCCTCGACAGCCGCGCGGGTTGCGTGCATGGCGTCCTCAACACGAGCCTTCTTTTCCTTCAGCTCGGTTTCGGTGGCAGCGCCAACCTTAATGACGGCGACGCCGCCGACGAGCTTCGCCAGACGTTCCTGGAGCTTCTCGCGGTCGTAGTCGCTGGTGGTGATTTCCACCTGTTGGCGGATCTGCTTGACGCGGCCTTCGATTTCGCTGGCCTTGCCGTTGCCTTCGACGATGGTGGTGTTGTCCTTGTCGATGGTGAGCTTCTTGGCTTTGCCGAGGTCCTCGATCTTGACGTTTTCGATCTTGATGCCGAGGTCTTCCGTGATGGCCTTGCCGCCGGTGAGAACGGCGATGTCCTCGAGCATAGCCTTGCGGCGATCGCCAAAGCCAGGGGCCTTGACGGCAGCGCACTGCAGGGTGCCGCGGAGCTTGTTCACGACGAGGGTGGCGAGAGCTTCGCCTTCGATGTCCTCGGCGATGATCATGAGCGGCTTGCCGAGCTTGGCAATCTGCTCGAGCAGGGGAAGAAGGTCCTTCATCGAGCTAATCTTCTTCTCATGGATGAGGATCAGCGCGTTTTCGAGGATGCATTCCATGCGCTCGGGATCGGTGATGAAGTAGGGGGAGAGGTAGCCGCGATCGAACTGCATGCCTTCGACGACTTCGAGAGTGGTGTCCATGGTGCGGGACTCTTCCACGGTGATGACGCCGTCTTTGCCGACCTTCTTCATGGCTTCGGCGATGATGCCGCCGATCTGCTTGTCGTTGTTGGCGGAAATGGTGCCAACCTGGGCAATCATGTCGCCCTTGACGTCTTTGTGGAGTTTCTTGATTTCCTCGATGGCGACTTCGACGGCCTTGTCGATGCCGCGCTTGAGGGCGGTGGGGCTGGCGCCGGCGGCGACAGTCTTGACGCCTTCGCGGAAGATGGCTTGAGCCAGAACGGTGGCGGTGGTGGTGCCGTCACCCGCGACGTCGCTGGTCTTGCTGGCGACTTCGCGAACCATCTGGGCGCCCATGTTCTCGAGGGGGTCGCGGAGTTCGATCTCCTTGGCCACGGTGACGCCGTCCTTGGTGATGATGGGGGCGCCGAACTTCTTTTCGATGACCGCATTTCGGCCCTTGGGGCCGAGGGTAATCTTTACTGCATCCGCGAGAGCATTCACGCCGCGAAGAATCGCTTGGCGGGATGCCTCTCCGGTAACAATCTGTTTCGCCATTGGTACATTCCTCCTGAATTTGTTACTAGCTGCGTTGAGTTGCGAACTGCTTTAAGTCTTGAAGCTCGATAAAGGTAATCAGTAATCAGTTTTCGGTAATCAGCTGGGATAAGATCCGGAACTTAGGACTTAAAACTGATTACTTCAAAGTTGCTTACTTCTTGGCTGCTTTAGCGGCGCCGCCGAGTTTCGCGAGAATTTCTTCTTCGCGAAGGATCAGCAGTTCTTCGCCGTCGATTTTGATTTCGCTGCCGCTGTACTTGCCGAACAGCACACGGTCGCCAACGTTGACGTCGAGTGGCACACGCTCGCCCTTCTCACGCTTGCCGGCGCCGACGGCGATCACTTCGCCCTCTTGCGGCTTTTCTTTCGCGGAGTCGGGGATGATGATGCCGCCCTTGACGGTTTCCTTCTCTTCAATGCGCCGCACGATCACACGGTCGTGGAGCGGGGTAAGATTGACTGCCATCTTTGAAAAACCTCCATAGGTGAACTAAGGGTAAGACTGAGAAACGATGGTTGAGGAGGGCAGGAAAGGCGATTAGCACTCCTCGGCACCGATTGCTAATATAGCAATAAATCCTGTCAAGTCAAGCAAATTTCCGGCAAGGAGGGCTGGCGCCGATGCCTTTGACGTTGCGGAAATACTGCTTAACATTATTATTTACAACAAGTTAGTGCTGCCAGATTTTCCTTGCACTTGGGCATTGCCCTGCTTCGATGTCAGCTATAGACTTCGGCGAGGAAGATGATGCAGTGGACATTGTATCTCCGGCTGATCGTATTGACTGCGGGAACGCTGCTGCCGTTTTTTTGGATGGTGGTGATTCTGGGCCACCGGCGGCAGCGGAATTTTGAGCGGTTGTTCTTCTTCCTGTGTCTTGCGCTGACCTGTTTTTTCGGCAGCAGTTTGCTGGCGCTGAATGCGGAACTGCACTATGGGACACCGCCGCCCAGGTTGCTGACCTTCGCGTGGACATTTCTTTGCCTTGGACTGTGGTTAGTTCCTTCACTGATTGTGCATTTGCACGTCGAGTACGCCTCAGTGAGGGGTTTGCCGCGCTCCGTTTACGAGAAGTACGCGTGGATGGTGGCCGCCTATTCGCCGGCGATCCTGCTGATGGGGGAGTTGCGTCGAGCGGTGCAAAGCAAACAGCAAGACTTTGAAAGCCCTTCGCATGCGATCGGAGTTGGATTCGAAGCCTGGTTGATTATGTCGGTGCTGGCCGCCGTTTACTGGCAAATGCGTTTCCTGAAGGCCACACCAAGCGAGGAACAAAAAAACTTTCACAAAGGGATACTGGCGAGCCTGGGGGCGCTGTGTATTTTCCTAGGCTACATTTTTTACGCGGAAGAAAAATACGGACCGGGCGCGGCGGGGCAACTGCATTTGCAAGTGCTGGTGTTCGCCCTGGTGCCGCTGGCGGCGCTGGTTCTGGGAGTGGAGCGGTTCAATTTTTTGCAGATTGGACGCCAGCGGAATCTGATTTACGCGGTGTTCCTGGTGTTTGTGGCGCTGCTGTATCTGAGCCTGGTGCGGCGAGCGAGCCTGTGGCTGGAGTCGTACCTTCCGCCGGAAGCGACAGCGGCGTTGCTGCTGTTTTTGCCGGTGGTGTTCTTTGAGCCGTTGCAACGGTTGATGCGGGGATTGCTGCGGCGGACGGCGCAGACGGAGGTGGACCGGGCGCAGAAGTTGATGGGGCCGATTACGGAGGTGGCGCGGCTGGGGGATCAGGGGAAGCTAAACATGTTTTGTGAACAGTGGATTGCGGAGCAGTTGGAACTGGCGGAGGCGAAGCTGGAGTTCGACGATGCCGGAAGAGCGAGCGATAGCCGGGAAGCGAAACAGAATGCGGCGATGGAGCGGTTTGAAATCCGGCGAGGGGGGAAGCGGCTGGGCTGGCTGGAAGTGCGGGCGTATGGGGCGATGATTTCCGGGGAGACGTTTGCGGCGCTGGAATTTTTGTGTGAGCAGTTGCCGGGGGCGTTTGACCTTTGCCGGCTGATTGAGGAAAAGCTGCAACTGGAAAGGGATTTGGCGGAGAGGGAGCGGTTGGCGCTGGTGGGGCAGATGGCGGCGAGTATTTCGCACAACCTGAAGAATCCGCTGGGATCGATCAAGACGATTTTGCAGGTGCAGATGGAGAGCCCGGAATTGCCGGCGTCGTTGCGGAGCGAGACACAGATGGTGCTGGAGGAGATCAACCGGCTTTCGGCGCGGCTGAATCAGTTGCTGCAGTTCAGCCGGCCGGGGGTGCGGGCGGGGAATGGCGCGCAAACTTGCGATCTGGCACGGGTGGCGGAGACGGTGGCGAATGTGTTGCGGCATGCCGCGGATGAGCGGGGCATTACGGTGCAACTGGCAAACCCCAACGGAGAAGCGCGAGCGGCGATTGGCGAGGAAGTGGCAAACGATATTCTTTCGAACGTGATGTTGAATGCCATCGAGGCGGTGACGGATGGCGGGCATGTGCGGGTCAGTCTGTGGGCTTCGGAAAAAACTTGCAGTGTCCTGGTGGAAGATGATGGACCGGGGATTTCCGAGACCGATCAGGCTAAAGTGCTGCGGCCATTTTTTACAACCAAGGCGCGCGGATCCGGGCTGGGGCTGGCAATTGTTGACCGGCGTCTGCAGGAAGCGGGTGGCACGCTGGAGATTCAGAGTCCGCTGAGCGGGGGGCGCGGGACGGGGATTCGGTTGAACTTTCCCGCCTTCGCCGCGAAAGACGCGGCTACGGCGGGCTGGCCTGCGCAAAGCGATAGCTAAGTAGTAGAGAGAGGCACCGCCTTCGCCGCGAAAGACGCGGCTAAGGCGGGCTGGCCTGCGCAAAGCGATAACTAAGTAGTGGAGAGAGGCACCGCCTTCGCCGCAGAAACGCGGCTACAGCGGGCAGGTGAGGAGCAAGCTGGATGAAGACCGTATTGATTGTGGATGACGAGCCAGCGTCGCGATATGCGTTGCGGCGGGCGCTGGAGAGCCGGTATCGCGTGGCGGAGGCGGATTCGGCTGCTGCTGGACGGGCGTCGCTGTTGAGCGAGAAGCCGGATGTGCTGCTGCTGGACGTGGTGCTGCCGGGGGAAGACGGACTGTCGTTCCTGAAGTGGTTGCGGCAGGAGGGATATGAGCTGCCGGTGCTGATGGTTTCGGCGCTGGATACGGCGAAAACGGCGGTTGAGGCTTTGCAACTGGGGGCTGCGGATTATCTGGTAAAAGGCTTTGAGTTGGAGGAACTGCGGCAGCGAGTGGCGAATCTGCTGAAGCTGGTGGGGCTGGAGCAGGAGAATGAGAGTCTGCGACGGCGGGTGGCTACGGAAGGGCATTTCGGGCAGATGATCGGGCGTTCGGCGGCGATGCGAAAGGCGTTTGAGCTGGCCGACCGGGTGGCGCCGACGGATTCGACGGTGTTGATTCTTGGGGAGAGCGGGACGGGGAAGGATCTGCTTGCGCAAGAGATTCACGCGCGGTCGCAGCGGAATGGCAAGGCGTGGGTGGCGGTGAATTGCGCGGCGTTGCCGGAGACGCTGATTGAGTCGGAGCTTTTTGGATATGAGCGCGGTGCGTTTACCGGGGCGGCGCAGCAGAAAAAAGGGCGGTTCGAGCAGGCGCACGGGGGAACATTGTTTCTGGATGAGATTGGGGACATGAACCCGGTGACGCAGTCGAAAGTTTTGCGGGCGCTGGAAAATCGCACGGTGGAGCGGCTGGGCGGGACGCAGACGATTCCCGTGGATGTACGGGTGATCAGCGCTACACACCGGAATCTGCCGCTGGCGATTCGCGATGGGAAATTTCGCGAGGATCTGTTTTACAGGTTGCGAGTGGTGACGGCGGAGTTGCCGCCGCTGCGGGCGCACAAGGAGGATATTGCGATTCTGGCGGAGGCGTTTGTGCGGCTACATGGAGGGCGGCTGGGGCGGACGCCACGGCTTGGGAAGGAGGCGGTGAAGGCGCTGGAGAATTACGACTGGCCGGGAAATGTGCGCGAACTGAAGAATGCGATCGAGCGAAGCATGGTGCTATCACGCGGAGAGGAGATTGGCGCGAGCGATTTGCCGGAAGAAGTTTTGCATGGAGTGAGCGTGGTGCCCCGAGGCGGGGATGACGGCGAGGATCTGGGACTGAAGGAAAAAGATTTTCGCGAGGCGAAGCGGAAGTTTGAGATTGCGTATTTGCTGCGGCAGTTGGGCGCGCATCGCTGGAATATTTCGCGGACGGCGGCGACTATCGGGCTGCACCGGCAGAGTTTGCAGGAACGACTGCGGGAATTGGGAATTCGGCGGCCGGGGCAGGAAATTCCGGAGGAGGAGGAATGAAGGTGCACGGGTTTGTGCAGGCTGGAGGGGGGAGCACGCGATTTGGGACGGACAAGGCGCTGGTTGAGCTTGGGGGGAGGACGCTATTGGCGCGAACGGTTGAGCTGGTGGCTTCGGTTTGTGAGGAGACGAGAATCGTTGCGGGGGCTGGAAAATATGCGGACGTTCAAGTCTCCATCGTCGCGGACAAATGGCCAGGGCAGGGGCCGCTGGGGGGAATCCTGACTGCGCTGGACTTTAGCAACGAGAAGTTTCGCGGTGCGGGCGGGGAAAGAGCTTGTGCGTTGATTGTGAGCTGCGACATGCCGTTTCTGACTGGGGAGTGGCTGGCGTATCTTTGCGAGCGCGCGGTGAAGAGCACGGCTCAAGTGGTGGTGCCGGAATCGGAGAACGGATTGGAGCCGCTTTGTGCGTGCTGGCGGACGGAGGCTGCCGCGGCGGTTCAAGCTGCTTTTGATGGAGGAGTGCGAAAAGTTACGGAGGCGATGAAACGTCTGCCGATGGAAGTGCTTGACGAGGGGGACTGGAAACGATTTGATACGGATGGGCGGTTATTTTGGAATATGAATACGGCGGGGGATTATGAAGAGGCGCGGCGGGTGTTCGCGCAGAGAGCTATAGGCGGTTAGACTCTCCGGCGACTAGTTGTTGCGCGCCCATCCGGCGAGGATAGGCCAAGAATCTCAGTATAAGGGCTCATAAGCGTGAAGGTTGAGATCCTTCGGTCCGCAAAAGGGGCTGCCCTCAGCATGACAAGTCCGAAGTGGCAAGGCGTAAGGTAAGGGGAAAAGGCGACGATCAGCCGATGAGCGAAGACCTTAAAGATAGCGGATTGACGGATAAAGGCGGAGGCAGCGCTGCGGGATATTATTTTGAGTTTCGCGGCGTTAACAAGGCCTTCGATGACCATGTGGTACTGCAAAATGTCAGCTTCAAGGTGAAGCGCGGCGACACTTGCGTGATCATGGGACGCAGCGGCGTGGGGAAATCGGTTTCGTTGAAGCACATATTAGGTTTTCTGAAGGCGGATTCCGGAAGCATATTCATCGACGGGCAGGACGTGACGCACTTCACGGAGCGGCAGTTTGAAACGATCCGGCGGAAGGTTACGATGGTTTTTCAGTCGGGAGCGCTGTTTGATTCGCTGACGGTCGCGGAAAATATTGCGTTTCCGTTGGAAGACCAGCCGGGGCTGACGGCCGAAGATGTGGACGCGTACGTGGCGAAGCTGGCGCACACGCTGGAAGTGGAAGAAGTGCTGGATAAATTGCCGAGCGAACTTTCGACAGGGATGAAGCGGGCGGTGGCGATTGCGCGGGCGCTGGCGCAAAATCCCGAAGCGATTCTGTACGACGAGCCGACGACGATGGTGGACCCGATCATGGCGGGGCACATGGGCGATTTGATATTGCGGTTGAAGGAAGCGTTTCATAGGACATCGATTGTGGTGACGCACGATACGCACCTGGCGAAGCGGCTGGCGGACAACATTGTTTTTCTGCAGGACGGACGCGCGCAGGTGTTTGGGTCGTGGGCGGAATTCGAAAGCTCCACGGATCCGTTGTTGCGGGATTTTCTGCTGCAGGATGAACTGATCCCCGCACTGGATGTGACTCTGTGAGCAGTTCGGCCGCGGTTCCTTCCGATCCAAAATCACAATTACGTAAGACGATGGGCTTTTGGGATGTGCTGCTGTTCAACATCGCCACGGTGCTGGGGCCGCGATGGATCGCGGCTGCCGGGCATAACGGAACTTCTTCCATTAGTTTGTGGGTGATCGCCGCGCTGTTCTTTTTTGTGCCCGGAGCATTCGTGATCAATGAGTTGTCCTCGCGGTTTCCGCATGAGGGCGGCCTATACGTGTGGGCCAAGGAAGCGTTTGGAGATTTTCACGGTTTCATTGCCGGGTGGACGTACTGGATATACACGGTATTTTATTTTCCGGGGCTGCTGCTGGCGAGCGCGTCGATGAGCGCTTACGTAATCGGGGAAAAGGGCGGGGCGCTTGCTCAGGACCGGACGTTTCTGCTGCTGGTTTCGATGGCGCTGCTGCTAGTGGCGGTGCTGCTGAACATCATCGGATTGAATATCGGGAAGTGGCTGCAGAATGCGGGCGGGGTGGGGACGTACGTGCCGCTGCTGGTGCTGGTGGGCGTGGCGGTTCTGGTGTATTTCCGGAGCGGGTCGGCGACGCACTTTACCGCGGCGAACATGATGCCGACGTGGAATTGGGACACGGTGAATTTCTGGTCGCAGATTGCGTTCGCGTTCACGGGACTGGAGCTGGTATCGGCGATGAGCGAAGAGGTGCGCGATCCGAGGCGGACGCTGCCGAGGGCGGTGTTTGGGGCGGGCGCGATGATTGCGTTCATGTACATCGTGGGAACGTTTGCGATTCTGACGCTGGCGCCGGCGGGGGACCTGGATCCGAAAAGCGGAGTGTTTCACGCGATTACGGCCGGGTCGGTGGTGCTGAAGATCGGTTTTCTTGGAATACTGGCGGCGATTCTGGTGACGGTGGGGAATGCGGGAGGCGTGGGAAGCACGGTGGCGGGAATAGCGCGGGTTCCGTTTGTGGTGGGGATCGACCGGTATTTACCGGAGGCGTTCGGAAAGATTCATCCGCGGTGGAAGACGCCGTACGTTTCGATACTGGTGCAGGCGGGAGTTTCGGGCGCGATTTTGCTGCTGAGCCAGATTAATCAATCCACGCGCAGTGCGTACCAGATTCTGATTGATGCGGCGATTATTTTGTACTTCATTCCGTTTCTTTATATGTTCGCGGCAGTTATCAAGCTGGCGGCGCGGAGGGATCGCGCGGAAAACGAGCACGCGATTTTGATCCCGGGCGGGAAGATCGGATTGTGGCTTTCGGGAGGGTTAGGATTTCTGGTTGTGCTTGGAGGGATTGTGGTTTCACTGGTGCCGCCGGGAGATACGACGAACAAGCTTTTCTTTGAGCTGGAATTGGTGGTGGGGACGGTGGGGTCGATTTTGTTGGGATTGGTTTTGTATTGGCGCGGGGTGCGGAGTAAGAGAGCAGTGGAGTGAGCCAGGCTTGGCCACCCATTCCTTCGTCAGGGCAGGCCTAAAGGTGGCCGCTACGGGTGCTTGGAGGCGGGGTGGGTACCTGGGTTATGAATGGCCTCATCCTTGAAGGGATGAGCTGCAGGGTTAGAAGCCCTGGCTGATTAATTGCGGCACGGTTAAGTTACTGGCGGGCTTGGCAGCGCCGCGGCGAGCTTCTAGGTAGCGTTCGACGTATTTTCCGAGGACATCGCCTTCTAGGTTTACTGCGTCGCCGATTTTTTTGTGGCGGATATTGGTGTGTTGATAGGTGAAGGGGATTACCGCGACTTCGGCTAGGCGGGCGTTCCAGCGGGCAACGGTGAGGCTGATGCCATCGATGGTGATTGAGCCTTGGGGGACGATGTAGCGGGCGAAGTCTTCGGGAACTTCGATGCCGTACCACCAGTTGTCGCCTTCGGGGGCGAGGCGCGCTACGCGGCCGATTGTGTCCACGTGGCCGAGGACGAAGTGGCCGCCGAATTCTTTTCCGGCGGTCAGGGGTTGTTCAAGATTGACGCGGGTGCCGGATTTCCATTCGCCGAGGGAAGTTTTGCGGAGGGTTTCGCCGGAGAGGTCGGCGGAGAAGCGATCGGCGTCGACTTCTATGGCCGTTAGGCAGCAGCCGTTGACGGCGATGCTTTTGGAGATTTCGAGATTTTTAGCGACGGTTGGAGCGTGAATTTTCAGGCGGCCGCCTTCGGCGTTGGCCTTGAGGGATTCTACGGTGCCGATGTGTTCGATGATTCCAGTAAACATTTTGACGCTCGACTGGTGAGAAGGATGGCCACCCATTCCTTCGTCAGGGCAGGCCTGAAGGTGGCCGCTACAGGATAGCGTTTTTGCTTGCGGAAATCCTGGACGAATCTGGTGGCGGAAACACCAGGGGTGGGATGACAGAATAAGGCGCCCGCCGCAGACGGCGGCCGCTACAACGGCAAGGGGGAGGGGCCCTTCGGGCGGACTCAGGGCAAGCAAGCCCCTCCCCTACAAATTCAGTTGGTTGGGTTTTCTTGGGGCATGGCGAGTTCGCGGAGGCGGCGGAGGTCTAGTTTGCCGGTGCCGAGGTAGGGTAGTTGTTCTACGTGGATGAATTGATCGGGGCGGGGCTTCCAGAGGGCGGGTAGATCGCTTTTCGAGAGTTTTTCGAGGCAGTCCTTCAGTGTTTCTTCCTTCAATGTGTGTACGACCACCAGGCGTTCGCCCTTTTTCTCGTCGGGGATGGCGGTGACGGCTAAGACCTGGCCTTCGGCTTCGAGGAGTTCGTGGAGTTTTTCTTCCACCTTAATGTGAGGAACCATTTCGCCGCCGATTTTGCTGAAGCGGCTGAGGCGGTCGGTGATGCGGAGGAAGCCGTCTTCGTCCTGGGTGGCGATGTCGCCGGTGTTGTACCAGCCGTCTTTCAGGACTTCAGCGGTTTTTTCCGGGCGGTTCAAGTAGCCGACCATGATGTTTGGTCCACGCACTAGCAGCAGACCGGGCTTGTCCACGGGAAGGGCTTCGCCGGTGTCAGGATCGATGATGCGGACGCCGACTCCGGGGAGCGGATGGCCGATGGTGCCGCGCTTGGCTCCGACCTGGCGGAAATAGGCGGCGCGAAAATCGTAAGTGTTGACGGCGACGACAGGGGAGCATTCGGTGCAGCCGTAGCCTTCGAGCGGACGAATGCCGAAATGATCTTCGAAGGCCTGGGCGACGCGTTCCGGCAATTTTTCTGCCCCAGCCATCACGATGCGTAGGCTGCCGAAGGATTCAGGCGGACAGCGGCGGGTGTAGGAGTTCAAGAAGGTCGGCGTGGAAAGCATCATGGATACGGAATATTTGCTGACGAGGGCGGCGATAGCCTGGGCGTCGAGTGGGCTGGGGTGAAAGATGGCGCCGATTCCGGCCATGGCGGGCAAGCAGAGAGTTCCGGTGAAGCCGAAGGAGTGGAAGAAGGGAAGTATGCCGAGGATGGAATCGCCCTTGTGGAGATGGAAAACCTGTTCGATCTGTTCGACGTTGGAGGCGAGATTGAAGTGCGAGAGGACGACGCCTTTGGGTTCGCCGGTGGAACCGCTGGAGAAGATGATGGTGGCGGTGTCGTCGAGGGAAGGAGCGCGGGTGAAGCCGAGGGAGCGTTCGAGCAAGCGGGCGGGGAGGAGCTTGGCGGAAAGAAACGCTATGAGTTTTTCGGAGAGGCGGGGATTTTCGGCGAGGTCCTCGACGTAGATAATTTTTCCTGGCGGCTCGATGTGAACTTTTTCGAGGAAGAGTTTTGAAGTGACGACGGTTTGGAGCTCGCACTGTTTTGCGCAAGAGGCGAGGGATTCGTTGGAGGTGGTGTAGTTGAGATTGATGGGGACTTTTCCCTGGAGCATCGCGGCCCAGTTGACGAGCGCGCCGGGGATCGAAGGGGGCAGAAGTACGCCGACCATGTTTTGGCCTGTCCACAGCGGACGGAGGCGGCGGGCGAGGAAGACTGTTTTGGTGAGGGCTTCGCCGAAGGTGAGTTTGGGTGTGCGGCCGTCGGCCATGGCGAAGCGGCGGGAATGGCGGCGGGCCATCTGGATGAAGGAGCGGGTGAGCGTTTTCATGTAGCGGCGGCGACGATTGAAGGCATCGACGCTTAGTTCCTGGACGGCGGTACGCACGTCCGTGGTGCTGGCAGTGGGCGGCAAGGGTTTTCCAAAGGAGACGCGGACGGGATAAGGGATTTGGCGGGGGCGCTTCCACAAAAAGCGGCCGCCGGAAAAACTGAAGATGGAGCCCCAGAGGCCGTCGATGTTGACGGGGATGATGGGGACGTCGATGCCTTTGATGATGCGTTCGAAGCCGCGGCGGAAGGGAAGCATCTGGCCGATGCGGGTGATTTCGCCTTCGGGGAAAATGCAGACGACTTCTCCGTTGCGCAGGGCGTCGGAGGCTTCGCGCAAGGAGTGAATCATTTCGCGCGGGCCCTGGTCGGAGGCGATGGGAATAAATTTGAGAATTTTCGCGAAGGGCTTGATGAGCGGATGGTCGTAGACACCCTTGAACATGAGGAAGCGGATGGGCCGGTCGGTGGAGCAGACGAGCAACACCGCGTCTATCCAGGAAGAATGGTTCGGGGTCAGGAGCGCTCCGCCGCGGGAGGGAATATTTTCCTGGCCCTTGAGATCGAGGCGGTAAATCGTGTGGGCGGCAATCCAAAGCAACAGCCGAACGAGAGAATCGGGCAAGAGCCAGAGGAGGTAGGAGAGGGCGCCGAATGTAAGGATGGAGGCCCAGAAGAAAATTGGGGCGGGACCGAGTCGCAGATAGTGCTTCAGAAGATAAAAAGCGCCGGATGCGCTGAGGATGCCGATGAAGGAGTAGAGATTGGCCGCGGCCAGCACGCCGCCGCGGTGCTGCTCTTCGGGGCGGTGTTGGATTAACGCACTGATGGGGACAATGAAGAAGCCGCCGGCGAAACCGAGAGAGGCGAGGAAAAAGAGCACGGCTTCGAAGGACAGGCCTGGAGCGGCGAGGAGAAAACCGAAGAGAGTGATGCCGGAAGCGCCAAGGGGAATCAGACCATATTCGATTTTGCCTCCGGAAAGATAGCCGGCGGCGAGGCTGCCGAGGCCGATGCCGATGGCGATGGAGGCCTGGAGGAGGCTGCCGTGAGTGGCGGTGACGCGGAGGACGTCGCGGGCGTAGAAGACGATATTGAATTGGAGGAGAGCGCCAAGGAAGAAGAAGTAGGTGTTGCCGAGGACAGCGAGCCAGAGCACATGGTCCCGGCCGATGAGCTTGCCTTGCGACCAGAGATCGCCGAGGAAATTGACGCGGAATTTTTTGGCAGGGTCGGCTGCCGGAATTTTCGAAATACCGAAACTGGTGGCAAGGCCGACGATTGAACACGCGAGGAAGAAAATTCCGGAATAGTATTCGCGGCCGGCGAAGACCTCGGAGAGGCGGGCGCCGACGACCGTGCCGGTGATGGCGGCGAGGAAGGTGCCGAGTTCGATGACGCCGTTGCCCCAGGATAGGCGCTTTTCGGGAAGAAGTTCGGGGAGCAATCCATATTTGGAGGGGCCGAAGAGAGCGCCTTGGGTGCTGGCGAGGAAAACGGCGGCGAGGGACATGGCCATGCTGTGAAGGGCAAAGCCGGCGATGGCGAAGAGCATTACGGCGATTTCGAAGACTTTGGTCCAGATGGTGACGGAGCGCTTGCTGAAGCGGTCGGCGAAATAGCCACCGGCCATGGAAAAGAAAATGAAGGGGAGGGCGAAGAGGGAGCCGACGAGGAGGACCTTGGCCTCCTCATCGTCGGAGGAGAGATTGGTGCCGATGATCAGAAAGATCACCAGGAATTTCAGGGCGTTGTCGTTGAAGGCGCCTTGAAATTGCGTTGCGATGAGGCTCCAGAAGCCGAGACGCCAGGAACGCGGTGGTTCGGACACGCGGGAGGCCTCCGTCAGGCGATGAGTGCAGGGTGGTTCGAGAGAAATGGTCGCAAACCTGGAGAGGATTGGATAGGAGATTTTTTGGAGGAGGTGCGCAAAGGGGATTTGCGGGATCACGCGTTTGTAGCGGCCGCCGTCTGCGGCGGGCGTTTTTTTCATGACAGACGAATTCTTTTTTTCGCAGATGGATTAGCCAAAGGCGTCCGCTCGGTAAAAGTCATTGGGGACGAGCAAAAGGCGCCCGCTTCGGAAAGCGGCCGCTACAAAGGCAGGAGGAACCCAAGAGGGAGGGGCCCTTCGAGAGTACTCAGGGCAAGCGATCCCCTCCCCTACAACGGCGATTTGCGCGGGTAGGCGGATATGGCGACGTCGGGGCCGAATTGGCGGATGGTGCTTACGCGTAGATGCGGTGTCGCGATTGTGCCGGAGGCGACGAAGGGGACGGTGGCGTCGCCGGCGATTTTGGGGGCGTAAAAGAGGATGAGTTTGTTGACCAGGTTGGCGGAGAGGGCGGCGGCGTTGAGGTGAGGGCCGGCTTCGAGCAAGGCGCTCAGAATGTCGCGGCGGCCTAGATCTTTGAGGACGGCACTCAGATCCAGACCGGTGCGGCTGCCCTCCGCGGCGGGCGAGCGCTTTACTTCGATTAATTCGACGCCGGCGTTTTGCAGTTTGCGGGCTTTCGGAGTTTTGAGCCGGGCAGAGGTGTAGACGAGGAGATCGTCGTCGGCGGTTTGCACGATGCGGGATTTGGGGGAGAGCCGGAGGCGCGTGTCGAGGATAACGCGGAGCAAGCGGCGGCGGCG
>DATLVJ010000529.1:0-6365 GCA_035577585.1 Candidatus Limnocylindrales bacterium | reverse complement strand
GCATGAGGGAGCCAAAAGCGGAATTGCTGGGGAAAAAGGCTTTGCCGATGGCGGAGGCAAAGTATCCGAAAACCATGAAGTCGTACATCTCCAGGAAATTTCCGCTGGAGACGCGGACGACGGACCAGATCTTGGATGTGCGATCCGGGGGAGTGAGCATGGGGCCCTGTTGGAAGCGATTGTTCACGATTTGGTTTCACGCCCGAGAGAGATAGTCACACAAGTACAGGATTCCTGCGCGGAGATAACTGTTCAGCCCGCGGGGTGAAACGGGCTGAACAGTTGGGCGAGGCCGATTCCTCCAAGTGAGCTATGAAAATTTATTAGTTTGTTGCGGTGGCGTCTTCTTTTTCCGGCCACAGTGTTGCCAGGAGAAGAGCGACGGCGATTCCGACGGAAACTTCGGCAAAGCGGTGGTAAGCAATCTGCCAGGTAGGCTCCGGCCTGGGGATCAGCAACACGATCGCCACAGTCATACCAGCGAAACGATAGGCGCTGCGATCGAGACGCACCAGAGCGCATAGGAGTCCGGTGAGAAATACGCTAATCCCGAAAACGAAAAGGTGGGAGCCAAAGTAGGTGGCGGCAACAGCGGCGACAGCCGCGCCGAGTGCCGTGCCCGCAAAACGTTGGCGAGAAACAGCGAGCGCGGCGCCGAGGGACGATTGCACGATAACTAACGTCGTAACCGGCGCCCAGTATGTTTCCGGCAAGCGCAATAACCGGGCGGCGGCCACGGAAACGATCGCCGCGACGGCCGTGCGGGCGGAGTGCACCAGAACCGGCCAGATTTTGCCGTCTGCCCGAATCCATGCGAGCTTGCCGGTGTGCGGCAGCGACATTCCGTTCTCCCCGCAGCCATTTCTAGTGATGGCCGCTAGAGAGTTTCTAACACAATTGGGGTCGAAAGTGATGGAACCGAGGCCGGGCCGACTGCAGGCCTCTATAGCATGGAACGAAGCCAAGATCGATTTGTTTCAAGAGATGCGAATTTTGTGCGACGTACTCGTCGCCAAATTCGAGGAGCAGCGCCACAACCTCGCGCAAACGAATGAATCTTTCGTGCGACGGATACCCGGCGGTCAGGCGGCGCGTCGAAGACGCCGGGCGAACGCCGGATTGGTTTTCTGCATGCAGGCTTTGCGCAGAGCAACCCGGGCATGAAACAGCCGGCCCTTGGCGGCCGCGGTGGAGATGCCCAGTTTGCGAGCGGTTTCCCGGACGGAGCATTCCTGCAGTTGGCAAATCTCGATGGCAGCGCGAACGCGGGGACGAAGTCCGGCAAGCGCGCCGTGCAGCATCTTCGCGCGCTCCTGCTCGGCAAAGCTGTCCTCAGGGTTCAGCGCCCCGTCAATGAGTTGGAATCGGGGCCGCTCCTTCCCTTCCTCGTCCATGAATTCCATGGGCACTTCCTTGGAGTAGCGGTTGCGGCGGAGCTTCATTAGGGCCGCGTTGATGGCGATTCGGGTGAGCCAGGTGGAGAGCTGCGACCTGCCGTCAAAATCATTCAGGTGCAACAAACCGCTGAGGAAGCAGTCCTGGAGAGCGTCTTCGGCGTCCTCGCGATTCCTGGTGATGCGGAGGGTGGAGTGGAAAATCTTCTTTGAGTGGCGCTCGAAGAGCTGACCGAATGCCGCGTTATCGCCTTTTTTCGCCGCCGAAAGAAGCTGGGAATCGGATAATTGTTGCACGGCAACCCGGGCGAGATTGGTGTTGTTTGCCAAACTGTATTGCTGTGTAGCCACGACTGTCTCCTCCTCATCAGTTGCGAAAATCGTTCGCGAATTCAAACATCAGGCGGAATCAAGGTGACTTTGCCGGAAGCGAGCGGAGGATACATCACGAAATGGAATGATTTATGGCTACACCTGTGGGGGTGGCCGTGAATACCACGATAGGTGGATTGCTAGAACCTTATGTAACCACAATGCAACGGGGGCGTTACGACACTGAAAGGATGGGAATTACTCCTGCGGGGGGCGGGAGGCGGGAGGAATGACGATTTCCTTCCATCCGAAAAGGCGGGCGTCGAGCGAGAAAGCGCCCGGGCCGAGAAGAGCGATGGCGGCGGCGATGGCGATGATAGGGACAAGCGCCAACTTCGATTCGAAAGGAGTCAGCAGCTGAAACGGAAACCAGGACAAGACAATCGCAAGGCACTCAAAGACCCCAAGCAGGCTGAGAATAGGGGTGAGGAATCCGATTAGCAGCAAAGCACTGCTTAACAGAAGCAGCGCTGTGGAGAGGAACACAGCTAGCGTCACGCGATCCGAAGATAGCAGGCAGAGAATGCCATGCCCCCCCAAGGTTATTCCTACGACCACTCGCAGGAGCAAAAGCCCAACACCAGGTAGGCCGGCCGGAAATGCGGAAAATAGCCTGTGCAGTTGCATCATCCTCCGACGATGATGTGACGCCCAGTAGAGAAGAGTATGGAGGTGGCTCGGGGGAAGCTACCCCACTTTCCGGTATCTTTAAGTAACGCCTTAGTGGTATCTGACCGTGCGATTACGGAAGATTACAAGTGGATAATGCCGCGGCGAATGGCTATGGCAATGGCCTGGGTACGGTCGCTGGCGCCCAATTTTTCCATGATGTGTTTGATGTGAACCTTGACGGTCTCTTCGGTGATAAAGAGCTTTTCGCCGATGTCGCGGTTGCGATTGCCTTCGGCGATCTGGCGGAGAACCTCGATTTCGCGGGTGGTCAGGGATTCGTCACTCATGTGCTCGGCGAGCTGCGCGGCCAATTGAGCCGGGATGCGCTTCTTGCCGGCGTGAACCTGGCGAATTCCTTCGACCAGGTCTTTGGGGGGCATGCTTTTCAGCATGTAGCCGCGAGCACCGGCCTCGAGAGCGCGCTGGATCTCGACGTCGCCTTCGAAAGTGGTGAGCATGATGATGCGCGCGTCCGGAAATTCCGAGCGGATCGCGATGATGGTGTCCACGCCGTTCATGTCCGGAAGGCGGAGATCCATGAGTGTAACGTCGGGGCGATGCTTGCGAAATTGCAGGATGCCGTCGTGGGAGCTGGCGGCGTCCGCAATCATCACCATATCGGGCTGACTATTGATGACGGCGGAGATGCCTTCGCGCAAAAGCGGATGGTCATCCACGCTGAGCACGCGGATTTTAGTTTTTTCATTCATCGCGTTTGTTTGCCCACAGGTTGACGATGATCTTCGGCGCGTTTTCGCGAGTAGAGCCTGGAAAACCAGGAACTCTGCCGCGCGGAAAACTCTGGCGCAAAGGCGAGACGGCCGGGGACGGATAGATGAATTTCTGTTCCAGCCGAATGCATGCTTAACACTTTGAGCTTTCCGCCGATGCGCTCCGAGCGTTCGCGCATGCCGGACAACCCCCAGTGGCCGTCGCGGCCGGCGTTGAGAACCTGAGAATCGATACCGCGACCATTGTCACGCACCAGTAAGCGCAAATGACTTGAGGCGTATTCGATTTCCACGACGACTTCACCGGCAGCGGAATGGCGAAAGGCATTCGCCAGCGCTTCCCGGCCGATGTAATAAAGTTCATCGTGGATGACCGGACGAAGCGGACGAGGCGCACCTTCCACAATTACGCGAAATTCGCTTTGAGTAGAGATGGCGAGGTCCTTTTGGATGCGGGAAAATTCCTCTTCAAGATTCGGGCGCGCTGTATCCGATGAGCGAAGACCGCGGACGGTGTTCCGGCCTTCGTCCATGACACGGCCCATCAGTTGCAAAACACGGCCGAGGAGCGGCTTTGCGGGCGAATCCTCCGGCAAGCGGTCGTCGGCGACGTGAAGTTGCATGGAAGCGCTCATGAACCCCTGCAGCAACGTATCATGAAGCTCCTGTGCGATGCGGGTACGCTCGGCGAGGCGCTCTTCGAACCGCATGTTCATTCGCGCCGCCAGTGTCCTCATGCGCAGGCGAACGAACATTAATACTGCCAGAACAATGATGAGCAAGCCAGAAATGCGAAACCACCAGGTTTGCCAGTAGGCGGGCTGGATTTTAAAGGAAAGTTCGGAATCCGCGTTGTTCCACAAGCCATCGCTGTTGCTGGCCACCAGGCGAAACCGGTAAGCGCCGGAATCCAGGTTGTTGTAGGTAACCTCGCGTTCCGAAACGGGGAGGCTCCAGCCCTCGTCCACTCCTTCGAGCGTGTACTTGTAGCGAACCCTTTCGGGAACGGAGAGGCTCAGCGCGGAGAAGTTGAAGGTAAGTCTTCGATGTGCACCGGAAAGCTGAATGGGGCCGACCAGGCTCACGGGAACGCCGTCGGAAGTGACTTCCTCGAAGTGGAGAATTGCGGGAGGTGAAGCCGAGACGGCGCGCGTGGGGTCCGCCACGGAAATGCCGCGATTCATTGAATACCAGATTTTGCCGTTGGGATCGGCGAAGACGGATTGCTGGCGCTTGACGCCTTCGGTGCCAAGCAGACCGTCCTGAAGTCCATACTCGCGGACATCGGATTCACCGAGGGAGTTGCGGAGGAGAGTGTCGCGTTTTACGCGGAGGACGTGATTGGATGTGGAGATCCACAGCCATCCGAGCCGGTCTTCCGCAATTCCGAAGATTTGTTCGCGCAAGGAGGGAGGCGCGGCGGTCGGCACCTGGATCTGGCCGCTAATTTGATAGGCAAGGCCATTTGCGGTGCCGATCCAAAGCAGATCCGAGGAATCCGTGAAGAGGCAATTCACTGCTGGTGAAGGCAAGCCTTGCCGGATGCCCACCGACCGCCAATGGCCACCGGAGAGCGCAGAGAGACCGTTAGGCGTCGCGAACCACATCGTGTCATCGGAAGTTTGCGCGATGGAGGCTACTGAGTTCGATGCCAGGCCCGCTGCCGTCGTGTAGTTGGTGAAACGGCCGTTGCCAAGTTGACTTACACCTCCGCTCAGAGTGCCAGCCCAAACCGAGCCATCGCGGGCTTGAAAAACTGCATAGACGCTGTTTTGGGCAAGGCCGTCGGCTTCGGTGTAAGTCCTGGCGGTGAGCGAACCGGCGGCGTAATGCAGGTGAGTCAGTCCACCTTGCTGCCTGCCAATCCACAAATCGTCTTTTGTACCGGCGATGGAATAGACAACGTCCTGATTGAGGTGGTCGTTGGCGACGCTCCCACTTTTTTCACCCTTTAACCAGTGAAGACCGCCTTCAAAGGGAGCGAACCAGACGCGCTCGCTCCGGTCCACGTAAATGGGTCCGCCGCTTTCGGACTGGAGGCCCGCGGCGGAAAAGGTGACGAAGGCGCTGTCACGCAGGCGCTCGATGCCCGAGGGGCGGCCAGCCCAGAGATTCCCTTCGCGATCTTCAAGAAGCGCGTTCACGGGTATGGGAGTTTGGGAGTTGCTTGCGTCCAGGATGATTCCGGCCGGGTTCACGCGGATCAAGCCGCCTGGCGTGCCGAGCCATATGTTGGAATCGCGATCCCGAATCATGGAAATGACGTGGAGATGACGAAGGGCGAGGGGAACTTCAAGCGAGGCGCCTTTGGAGCCGTCCCAGCGCAAAACGCCTTTGTCGGTGCCCATCCAAAGTTCGCGGTCTCCGGAGGCCAAGAGACAGTTGATTTTGGCGTCGGAGAGGCCAGTAGGGACGGCGGCGACTTTGCCATCGGCCATGAAGAAAAGCCCTCTGTCGCGGGTGCCAAACCAGATTTTGCCATCAGAAGTTTCGGCCATGGAAAGGACGGCGGAATTGGGCTCGGCGAAGCGATGAGGCGCAACGCCCGTGGCCCAACTAAGACGGCTGGAGAGTTCGTCGGTAGTAACTTCGGAGGTGTTGGGAGATGAGTTTAGCGATGGAGACGGAGAGCTGAGCAACTCAAATTTTCCCGAGTTGTAAATCAGGGGGCCGTAACTGAGCGATGCAAAGAGAACCGAGCCATCTTTACGTTTGAGAAGTGAAGTGATTCCAAACTCCGCGAGTTCGCGTCCAAGTTCGAATTTTCCTTCGCGGTAACGGAGAATCTTGGTGCTTTGCAGAAGGATCCAAAGATTGCCTTGTGCGTCGGAGGCGAGAGCTTGAACGGGGCCGATTGGAAATGTCGTCGGAGCAGCTTGGGAAAAAGTCTGGAACCTGAAGCCATCGAAGCGAATGAGGTTTTTTTCAGTTCCAATCCACAAGTAGCCATCGGGAGTTTGGGCCAGCGCGGTGACAGCGCCGCCGGTAAAACCCTTTTCGCTGCCCCAGCGCTCGCGCATATATTGAGACAAAAGAAGATTTGGATCGAGCGCATGGGCAAAGGGCACAGAAAACGCTAGTGCCAGCGCGGTGATCAAGACTTGGCGGATAAAACTCCGTCTCCCGCGCACTTCAAGGCAGATATTCGAATTTCTCAACCACAACCTCATTTTCTTTTTGCAATGGACTTTTTTCG
>DATLVJ010000528.1:0-14448 GCA_035577585.1 Candidatus Limnocylindrales bacterium | reverse complement strand
CTCTGCTTACCGGCAGAATCAGAAGGAAGGCCCCAAAGATTCGCGCGCGCAACATGCTCGACCCACCGTGAACCTGATTGCCGATTGTAGCGCCGGGAGAGTATTTTCGTGGGATCGAATTTGTGAATCGGGAGAACGGCTTTTATTCCGTCCGCCGATCTCCGCGGAATGAAAAGTCCACTCCAAGCGTGGATTCTTCACGCCCTGCTCATTCGACGGTACGAGTGATCTGCCCCCTGGCTCCGCGCAAGTGATCATACGAAATTTGCGTTGTCTTGATTGCGAGAAAAACACAAACGGCGTCCCGGATGCGGGACGCCGTTCGATTCGAACCCTGGCCTTCTCTCCTGAAATTCTGGTTAGCGTGCCAGCGGGCGCTGGAACACTGGCATACCTGGCCTCCGCAGCGGATAACCCTGCGGCTGACCATGGGCTTGCGCGGGGATCAGCCCATTCGAATGGCTGGCATGTCCGATGTGCCCGTGCTGCCCGTTGCCATTCGCCGGCGCGGGCTGCGGGAGCCGAGCCGGGTTACCGATAGGGCGGAGAGTGATCGGCGCGGCATTCACGTGATCGCTGATCGCCTGGAGCCGCTTCAAGATGGACTGCCATTGTTCCCAGTCCAGTTGGCGCAAGAATGGACGCAAACCCTGGATGAAGGGATCTTCGAGGAGCGCTTCGCCGTCCGATTCCGGGATGAAGAACCGGTTCAGACCGACGTTCAGCGCTTCTGAGATTTTTTCCAGCGTGCCGAGGCTTGGGGTCATCTGCCCGCTCTCGATGCGCGAGAGGTAGGAGCGGCTGACCTTGGACTTCGACTGCAGCTGGCTCTGGGTCATGGCGCGGGACTCTCTGAGCTGGCGAATGCGCTGGCCGATGTTCTCGACCGTTTCCTGATTCGCAAACTTCGGGGAGATCGCTTCGGGAGCCACTTCTTCCTGCGGAGCCTCCTGCGGAATGAGGTATTCCATCCGCTGAGGCAGGGCCCGGACACACCTGCGGCAATTGCCGGTGCGTGTGCGGTACTGCACCAGGCCGCAGGTCTTGCAGCGAATGACTTCGCGGTCCATCTCCAATGAGTTCATCGTCGCCTCTTTATCCATGTGTGCGGACACCGGCACTCCTCGTTTGACTTTTGATTTTTCCGGCGTGCGGATAGGAAGGAACGTCGGAGCGTTCTCGGGGGAAGGCAGTTACTGGCGCGAAGGGAGTGTCACTCGAGGGCGTGATTCTTGTCAATAGTATTTTTCAAAAAAATGTGACGGGAACGCCCGAAATCGCCCCGGTTTACGCCGTGTTTTCGCCTGTCCTGCCGGACGGGGGCAGGGTGTTCCAACAGCCCGTAGTGTTATCAATTGCGGCAGACCACTAGGCGTTGTGCATTTGTTCTGTAATTCACCCGGTTTGCGATTCCACAAATTGTTTTCAATTCGGAACACTTCGGAGCGGTCGATCCGGATGATTTGGAATTATCGCTGAAGTTGAGGTCATTCGCCCGTCCCCGGTAAAGATCACCGGAGTCCAAACGCCGGATCTCGCCGGATGTAGCCAGGATGACAACGGGGAGACGGAATTCGGGATGAGCTGAAACTACGCTACAATTTGCCTTTCCTCAGGAGCCCTTATGCCCACGCGTGAAGACGCCTGGAAGATCGTTTGCGAGTTTACCCAATCCGAAAGCCTGCGCAAGCACATGCTGGCAGTCGAGACCTGCGTGCGCGCCTATGCCCGCAAGCAAGGCGCCGACGAAACTACCTGGGGCCTTGCCGCGCTGCTCCACGACTTTGACTATGAGCGCTGGCCCAACGCCGAGCATGCGGCCGACCGGGAGCATCCCGCCGAGGGGGCAAAAATTCTGCGCGAGCGGGGTTACTCCGAAGAGATCGTCCGCGCCATCTTGTCCCACGCCGAGTACTCCGGGGTGCCGCGCGTGTCCGCGTTGGAGCACACGTTGTTCGCCTGCGATGAACTTGCCGGGTTCCTGGTGGCGTGCACGCTGGTGAGGCCGTCGAAAAGCATCCTTGACCTTGAAGCCAGCTCCGTGAAGAAACGGATGAAGGACAAGGCATTCGCCCGCGGCGTCTCCCGCGAAGACGTCATCAAAGGGGCGGAAGAGCTGGGAGTGCCGCTTGAAGAGCACATTGCATTCTGTATTGCGGCCTTGCGTGAGAACGCCGACGCGCTCGGCATCCGAGGATCGCTCTAACTTCGCGTTGCGTCCACACTCAGGGAGCCAATTCCTTTATTCAGTTCGCAGCGGTCAGCCGGGCCAGTTTACGCGCGCTCCCCATTTCTAATAATTGTCCGTCTGCTACACGATGTGTTACTTTCTCGACGACATACCCGCGCCTTCCGCGCACCCGCGGATGATTTTCGATTACGCTCTTCTCATCACCAAGGAGACCCGCATGGAACCTCTCGCCACGCTGTTCACCATCTTCGGTGTAATTTTTCTTTTGCTCGTGCTTGGCGCGGTACTCGGTTCGTTCTTTACTGTGCAGACGGCCGAAGTGGCCATTGTGCAGCGGTTGGGCAAATTCGCGCGGGTTGCGGGGCCTGGGCTCAACTGGAAAACGCCGTTCATCGAGAATGTAGTGCGGCGGATGAGCATGAAGGTGCTGCAGTTCGACGTGCAGGTGGAAACTAAGACGCAAGACAACGTCTTTGTGCAGATCCCCGTCTCGATCCAGTACAAGGTGCTGCCGGATGGCGTGGAATCGGCGTTTTACAAGCTTTCCGATCCGGTGAAGCAGATTGAATCGATGGTCTACAACGTGGTGCTTGGCCACGTGCCGAAAATGAAGCTGGACGATACATTTCTGAATCAGGCCGATATCGCCAAGGATTTGCGGGATTCGCTGGATAACTCGATGCATGAATACGGCTATACGATCGTGAAGGTGCTAATCTCCGATATTGTTCCGGACCCCAAGGTGAAAGCTGCGATGAACGACATCAACGCGGCGGCCCGGGAACGGGAAGCGACTGTCTCTCGAGCGGAGACCAACAAGCTGCTGGCTGTGAAGCAGGCGGAAGCGGAGGCGGAGTCGAAGCGACTGCAAGGAGAAGGCATCGCCAACCAGCGGAAGGCAATCATTGCGGGGCTGAAAGATTCGATCGAGGATTTTTCGAAAGCTGTGGCGGGGGCAACGCCGCAGGACGTGATGCAACTGGTGCTGGTGACGCAGTATTTCGACACGCTGAAGGATATTGCGGCGAACGATCGAACCAACACGGTGCTGGTGCCGCACTCGCCGAGCACGATCAACGATCTCTTCAGCCAGTTTCGCGACTCGATGGTCACCGGCAACGCGCTGTCGACGTCAGTGGACGTCGCGGGCCCAGCCGGCGGCCGGCTGAAATAGGGATGGAGCGGCCCCTTCCGTTTGTCATTGCAGGTAGCTGCGCTTCATCCGAGGGAGTTTCTGGAGAATTTGTGTTTTGTGGAGTTGGATGAGTTAGGGAGAGGCGCCCGCCGCGGACGGCGGCCGCTACAGAAGCCAACCCAGGAGCACAGCCGGGGATGGCTGTGCTACGCGCGCTGCCTCAAGCGGAAACAGCGGTCTCACCTCGCGCGGCGGATTTGATGAACTCGGCGGTCAATTCCGGTGCGGTGATCGGGAGCATGTGACCGCCCTTTACCAGATCCAGGCTGGCCATCGGGCTCTTTGCCTTCATCGCGTCCCCATGCACCTTATAATCCAGCACATGATCGTCGGTGCCATACAATATGTGGACGGGCACCCGCAGCGATGAGTAGCGCGCGACCTGTTTTCCTAAATCCAAGCCGACTGTGCGCAAGTCGGATGAGGTATTGAGAAAACTTCGGGGCCGAAGGCCCAGAATTCCGCCGCCGCGTATCGGGAAGTCCGCGGGGGCGGGATCCGGGCTAAAGATTGCGGCGAGGATGGCCTTGCCGCGGCGAATGCCGATGGGTGTCGCAACGGTCCAGGCCACAAGCCAACGGAAGAAATTTGATTTGATATCGAGTGCGCGGAATGGCGCGGGCACTTGTTTCGGGATGTGCGTGAGCGGGGCAACGAGCGCCAGCGCCTTTACCGCTTCCGGATGGTCGAGCGCAACCCCGAGAGCAATCGCGCCGCCCAGCGAATGGCCCACCAACAACGGGCGTTCCAGGCCTAATTTGCGGATGAACTCCGCCACGATCGCCGCCTGTTCGGGAAGGCGTCCAGTCGCTCCGGGAGCGCGGCGCGAATAGCCGGAACCCGGACGATCGATGAGGAGCACGCGAAAATCGTCCGTCAAGCGCTCGAGCAGGGCGTAAGTGAAGTTGCCCATCTGCCCGGCGAGACCGTGAAGGATCACGATCGGCGGCCCAGACCCTTTATCGAGGTAATGAATTCGCGCGCCAGAGACTTCGACGAATTGGCCGCGGGGAGGCAGTGCTTTTTCGACGCGTCGAGCGGTGATCGCGGTGAAAATTACCAGCGCGCTCAAACCTGCCGTCACGATAACGACTCCAGCAATGAGTAGCTGCATCATTGCAGGGGTTTGGTCCGTTTTGCGAACTCCATCGTGCCGTCGTCGACGCTGGCGAAACGGAACTCCAGCATATCGAGCGCGTAGTTCTGATGCAGGCGCCAGGGCCGCTTCGATCCCTGTTTCGGAAGGACGTCCTTCGCGCGCTGGATGTAGCCAGAGCTGAAATCGATGGCCGGCTGCTCGGCGATCGAATCATCCCGCTTGCGTGGCGTGCAGCGAGCATACCCGCCCGCCTCCATGTGCTTCAGCAAGCGGCAGACGTACTCCGCGGTCAAATCGGACTTCAGCGTCCACGAAGCGTTCGTATAGCCGAACGACGACGCCAGATTTGGGACGTCGCTGTACATCATTCCCTTGTAGCTCATCGCGCGAGAGAGCGCGACCGGCGTTCCATCCACCCAGACTTCCATGCCGCCCATGAGTTGGACCTTCAGTCCGGTCGCGGTGACGATGATGTCTGCTTCCAGTATTTCGCCCGAGCGCAATCGCAGTCCGTTCTCCGTAAACGACTCGATCTCGTCGGTCACCACAGAGGCTTTACCGCTCTTGATGGCGCGAAACAGATCGGCGTCGGGGATGAAGCAGAGCCGCTGTTCCCAGGGGTTGTAACGCGGCGTGAAATGTTTGGCGACATCGTAATCGGGCCCGAGCGACTTTTTTGCAAGTCCAAGGATCCAATTTTTGATTTTCTCGGGTGTTCGCCGCGACCTTTGAAACAGAAGCATGGCGATCAGAACGTTCTTCCAACGCACAATGCTGTAGGCGAGGCCCGGCGGCACTTTACCGCGCAGCCAGTTGGCCACCGCGTCCTGCGAAGGCAGGGCAAGAACATAGGACGGCGATCTTTGCAGCATGTACACGTGGGCGGCAGCTTCCGCCATCGCCGGCACGAGGGTCACAGACGTCGCGCCGCTGCCGATCACGACGACGCGTTTGCCTTTGTAGTCGAGATTTTCCGGCCACTTTTGCGGGTGGACGATCTGCCCGCGGAATTTCTCCATCCCCGGCCAGCCCGGCATGTAGCCCCCCGCGTAATCGTAATAGCCGCTGCACATATAGAGGAAATTGCAAGTGAACCGAGCCGCCGCCCCGTCGGATTGGGCGGTCTCCACCGTCCACTGCGCATCCGCGGAGGACCACCGCGCTGTTTTTACCTGGTGGCCGTAGCGAATTTTGCGATCGATGCCGCAGTCCCGTGCCGTTTCGCGAATATATCGCAAAATCGAAGGGCCATCGGCGATGGCTTTCGCTTCCCGCCACGGTCGAAAACGATAGCCGAGGGTATACATGTCGGAGTCCGAACGAACTCCGGGATAGCGAAACAGGTCCCAGGTTCCCCCGATCGCGTTCCGGCCCTCGAGAATCAGATAACTTTTTTTCGGACATTCCTTTTGCAGGTGATACGCGGCACCAATTCCGGAAAGGCCCGCGCCCACAATCAGGACATCGAAGTGTTCAATCCCTCGCGCGTCACTTGTACCAAGAGGAGCACTCTCCGCCATCACTGCTCGATCCACCATCCGCGCTGCCTCCGTCCCGGGTTGCTTCGACCTGCCGAAGCATGCACTCGACAACTCGAAGTTTACTCAGCCGCGCGGAACAATACTACTCTCCCTTCCGGCTTCACAGCCGGCCTCAGGGTTTATCTCCCAACTGCTTTAACTTTTCTTCCGCGTTCTGCTGAAGCCCTTTTCGAAAGTCCCCAGTGGCTTTAGTGTCAGTCGCGAGCACCTGGAGCGCCTTCTTTGCATTCTCGCGGGCGAGATCCTTCTGGCCGTCCGCAAGGTAGGCATCGGAGAGGCTGTCGTAAACGTTCGCCGAATCGGGATAGGCGCTGACATTCAATTTCAGAATCTCAATCGCTCCTTTGTTGTCTCCTTCCTGCAAATGCTCATAACCAATCGCGTTTACCAGCCCTTCGTTGAAAAGTTTCGCGTGCGGATCTTGCTTCCGTGCCGCGGCCAGTTGCTGTGCCGCCTTCTCAGCGCCACCGGGCGAATCGATCAATTTCAGAATCGCGGGAGGGTCGCTGCGCCTGGAAACATTCACGGGCGCGCTGCCCGGCGTTTTCACCAGAGTCTGAACGAACCAATCGACGATCTGGACGGGCAAATCCTCGTGCGCGGCGAAGATTTTCACTCCATGCCCACCGTCCGGATATTCCAGAAACTTGCTGCCGGGATTGGAGGAAAGGCTGTACAACCATTGCATCAACTCCACCGCATCGTTATCGTCGTTGGCCGCAGAAAGCAGCAGGGGCATTTTTTCCGAAGCGGTCAAGAATTCGCGCGCCTGGCGGTCCGCGTTGCCCGAGAGCAGCACGAGGGATTTCACCTCTGGATGCCGGATCGCAAGATGGATCGACAGATTCACGCCGCAGCTCGCGCCGCCCGCGCCGACAACGCGCGGATTCACATCCGGCTGCGACACCAGAAAGCGGTATGCCACGTCCACATCCGCCGGCCATTTTTCATTCAAGACTTTCGCGGCCTCCGCCGGAGGCAGATCTTGCGGCTTCTTGCCCTCGCTGTCTCCATAGCCGCGGTAGTCCAGGGTCAAGACGGAGATTCCCGCCGCTGCGAGTTGTGTCGCCAAGCCGTCCCAGCCCTTGCGTTGCAGATTGCATTGGTGCAGCAGCAAGACGCCTGGCCCGGGCCTACCGGCCGGAAAAAAGCTTGCTTTCAACTTCGTGCCATCGGTCGCGGTTAGATCCACCATGCGGGGCGCGGGCACCTGCTGAGCCGCGCACGTGAACGTGATGGCGAGAAACCCCAACAATCCCGCCGCGCAAAATCGTGTATTCCCCGGATTCATCTTCTTCATGGAGTTCCTCCTGCCTTGTGAGAACTATACTCCTCTCCCAAGCTTGGACGCGCCGCCGCCCCGTTGGATATTAGGCGTCTTCGAACGAAAGGAGACTTGTGACCCCGCGTAATCCCGCGCTATGTTTCCTTGAGGACGTCCACGTGTTGAAACAAATCGCCGGTATGCTCGCCTTTTCGTGCCTTTCTCTTTCTCCGCCAGCAAGATCTCAAACGCTTGTATATTCGCTGACCTATGCGGAAACCCGGGCCAGCTTTCACGCCCATTTTGCGAGCGCCTCGCCCTTCCCAGGCCGCCGCCCCGACGATGAAAACCTTTCCATGCTTCGCGGTGCGCGCAAAACTGAAATTTACTCCCTTTCGCTGGCTACTGGAAAAAGCACACTGTTGTTTTCCGATGAAGGGCCGCATCTGGAGATTAAGGCCGCAGGCGCGCTTTCGAGCGAGCACAAAGCCTATTACGTCGGCGTATGGAGAGAGCGCCGCACAACTCCTTCCGTGATGGTCACTTCGGAAGAGGCAATCTATGAAATTTCTCTCGACGGCACGAACAAATTCAAGAAAGTCGCGGAGGCTCAACCGAATCAGCCCCCCGCGATCCTGAATCCACAATCGACACGGGCAGCATTCGAAAGTTTCAAGGAGGATAAATACGTCGTCTCGATCTACTCCGTTCCCGAATGGAAGCTCCTTCGCACCTGGGATCTTAATAAACTAATGCAAGCCCACTGCCCCGCCTGCACTCTCTTAACCTACGGATGGCTGGCGGATGGCAAGCGCCTTTATTTCGAAATTACCGAAGTGGGGGACGACGAAGAAGCCACCGCGCCAACGAACAAGCCCGGAACCTATCTTGTCTCCGAAGACGGGGCGGATCTCGGCCGCGTGTCGCCACAAACCGGCGCTGTGCCCTTCGAGGGTTACACCCACGCGGATTTCACGGAGGGCCATTTCCTCGGCCAACTCCCCGATGGCAGCGACTTGTTCCAGGATTACGCGGTTAAAAAAGGTGGGCCGGCTTCGGAACTTCATCCTTATCTGGTCATCGTCCATTCCAATCCGAAGGCCGAAAAACAGTTCCCGCTGAAATTCGCTGTGGGCCGTGTGGTTCCCTCGCCGTCCGGAAAATATCTGGCCTATGTCGAAGAACGCCATACCCGTGACTACCGCACGGAACTCCACTTGTGGGTGAAGAATCTCGCCACGGGTGAGGACAAGGAAGTGTTCGCCGCACCGCCGCCAAATCCGCCCGACTCTCCCGAGCCCAATGTAAACCTGAGCTTCCTTGGTTGGGTTAACGATTAGTCTTGCCCGGTGCCGCGTCCGCGAAGGGCTGGTACCTGAGCAGCACGCTTCCGGAGGTGAGCGGTCGAGATTCCAGCAAGTTCATCCGCAAGCGGCACAGATTGCGCCCGAACAATTGTTTGCCGATGCCCAAAACCACCGGTACGACGCAGAGGCGGTACTCGTCAAACAGTCCGTGCTCCAGCAGCGTGGCGCTTAGATCGCCGCTTCCAAGCACGAAGATATTCTGCTCTCCCTTGCGCTTCAGCGCCTGTACTTCTTTCTTCACGTCGCCTTTCAACAGCGTCGAATTGTGCCAATCGACACTTGTCAGGGTTCGCGAAAACACCGCTTTGGGCAAACTGTTCATGTACGTAGCTACTTCACCTTGCGCGGTCTTCCAATACGCCGCCATTCCTTCATAAGTGACGCGCCCAAACAAAAGCATGTCCGCCACGCGCAGTTGCTCGATGGACATTCGCTCCAACTCCTCGCCCCAGGCATACTGGTGCCAATCCAGAGCCCAGTTTTCGGCTCCATCGAAAAATCCATCCAGTGTCATCAGATTCCACATGATCAGTTTGCTCATCGGCATGCTCCCCGCCCTGTCCTTGCGGCAGAGGTATTTTCGCGCAACTCAGGGATTCCGTTCGACATTTTAGGGCTGCGTTTTTCGTTTCACCAGTCATCTCCTCACCGATAACAGCGGAAGGTGCAGGTGTATAATCCACTCACTTTCGAGATCGCGAGGGCAAGTCCTGCCGAAGCGGTGCGGCAAAAAAAGGGTGAGGCTTATGAAACAGAATCCCTTACCGAAGATACTATTCTTCGCGCTGATCGCTCTCACCACGTCCTTGCTGGTGCCGGCGCAGAGCCCGACCGGCAAGAAACCCATGAGATATTTTCTGGTGCTGCTGAATCGCCCGGCCAGCGCTCCGCGGCTGAGCAAAGAGGCAGGCGAGAAGCTGCAGGAAGAGCACATGGCGAATATCAGGAAGATGGCAGCGGAACACAAGCTGGTGGTTGCGGGGCCTTTTATGGATGACACCGCGCTCCGGGGAATTTTTGTGCTGCAAGCGGAATCGTCGGCGCAGGCACAGGAGTGGGCGGACAGCGATCCGGCGGTTAAGGCTGGCCGGCTTGCTGCCGAAGTGCATGGCCCGTGGCAGATCGAAGCGGACGCCATTCACGCTGCTGCCGAGCCGGCCGGAATGGAGCAGTACACGCTGGTGTTGATGAAGCGCGCCGAGCATTGGAACCCCGAAGCCTCAGAGTTTATGGAAGTGATCAAGCGGCACCACGCTTTCGTCCGACAGATGACCGAGGAGGGAAGCATCGCGGTGGCCGGCCCGTTTCCACTGAGCGAGGCGGGTGAGGTGCGCGGTGTTGTGATTTATCGTGTGGGCCAGGAGCAGACGGCAAAGCTGGCGCAGGAAGATCCGGTGGTGAAGGCCGGCATTCTGAAGCCCGAACTCCATCCCTGGGCCACCGGCAAGGGCGTGCTGGCCTCTGGCCAACCGCTGCAATAGGTGCCACCCTCTCCGTCCGCGATCGAAACGACAAGGGACAACGGACGCTGTGAGCGACTATCCACGCTCACAATGTCGGCGCGCCGACATTTTTTCACAGAGGAAGGAAACCCGAAGAGCGCTGGCATAAAAGCCAGCGCTACATCGAAGAATTCGGAGTGGGACGAATAGGGTTACTCGTCGTCGGAGTCGGTGCTGGAGCCGCCGAGGCCGGTGCGCATCAGAAGGCGGCGAAGAGCCTGTTCGCCGGCTGCGCCGCGCTGGGTGCCGGCGATGGTGCCGTCGCGATCGATCAGGACGTAGATGGGATAGACGTTGGCCTGATACATGGCGGCGAGATTGGTGTCTTCCATCATGACGATGGGGACGCCGCGCGGGTGGGCTTCGAGATAGCGCTTCACGGTTTTCCTGGATTCGCCGACGTCGATTGCAAGCACAATCAGACCTTTGGCAGAGAACTCTTTTGCGATCTGATCCACGTAGGGCGCTTCGTGGTCGCAGTAGCCGCACCAGGTGGCCCAGAACTCGAAGAGGACGACTTTTCCCTTGATCGATTCGTTGGTGAATTTTTCGCCGCCGGTGGTGGTGGCGTGGAAGCGCGGTGCGGATTCCCTGGCTGCATTGGCGGCGAGAAGGCCGCAGGCGAGAAGGAACGCGGCGGCTAACAAGAACGGGATCGAGGGCAGGCGCCGGGTGCGCATGGTGGGAATGTATCACAAATTGGGGGCGATTTGGTTACGTGGCCGTTCAGGTACCGGAATTGAGAATTTTCTCAGCTGGAGTAGACGGAAGACCCACCCTTCGCAAACGGCGCGAAGGATGGGCCACCCGAGAGCCGGATTGGGTTAAGCGGACTTGGCGCGTTTTTGGGCGGCCTGGGCCATTTGCGCGTGGATGGCTTTCATTTGTTCACGAGCCTGGGCGACGCGCTTGCGGCCGTCCGGCGTGGCGTCGATGAGTTTCTCGAAGCTGGAGGCGAATTGCGGTGAATATGCGGCGCGGATTTCGCCGAGGAGCGGCTCAATCTTGGAGAAGACGCCGATATGCTCGCCGTTGCTGTCGGAGAAAAGCTCCAGGCTGACGGCGCCGTTTTTGACGAGAGCAGCGGCCATTTCCCAATAGCTGAGGACCATGCGGAGATAACCACTATTCTCGCTGAACATCGCGGCGTTGAAGTCCGCGAAGGATTGCGGATTGAAGTCGCGAAAATACCAGTCGCGGGCGTTGCGCATCTTTTCTTCGCGGCGGAGTTCGTACAATTTGAGGATTAGTCCTGCTTCATCTTGTTTCGACATGAGGGAAAGCTCCTTATTTTTTTGAGATTGCCGGTGGCGCCGACCGCAAGCGGCCAGGCGCCACCGGGTTGAATTGAGAAGACGGGTTGTTGGGTCTGAGAGAGCCAGTAGTACAGATAGTTGGTTGCCTGGGTCCCTCCACTGCGCAACCCGGCGCGCCCCTTCGGCTACGCTCAGGGCAAGCAAAGATCGGCGCGGAAGAAAAGCCGGGTTGCTCCGGTCGGGATGACAGAGAAACGCCGCTGGATTGAAAACCTCCTTGGCTTAGTGGTTTTCGTTGTGGCAGCAGCCGGCGTCGGCTTTGGCCGCGGAGGCTTGGGGGGATTGCGGGGATTTCCCGGTTGTCGAGGTTGGATATTTGTCGTGGTGGCGGACCCAGCCCATGGGATGCGGCTTCACATCGGCTTCGTTGCGGCCGTTGGGGACGCGGTCGAGGAAGTAATAGACACCGAGGAGTTCCTCGAGACCGCGGCCAAAGGTGGAGTAGGTGTGGTAGACATTGCCCGAAGGATCCTTGGCAAAGACACTGAATCCTGGCGCTTCTTCCCTGGGGAAGCCCACTGTGGCGTAGTTGTAGATTTTGCCGGAGGCGAGTTCTTCCGTGGTGAAGGAGACGCGGAAGTCCTGATTGAACGTGTTGCCGGAGGAAGAGGCCCACGGAAAGCGCCAGCCCATGCGTGATTTGAACGATTCGATTTTCGGGAGCGGAGCGCGAGAGATGGCGGTGAAGGTGACGTCGCGCTGCAGGAGGTGCGGAAGCACGCCGTCAAAGCCATCGCTGACCATCGAACAGCTTGAGCAACCCTCCGGCCATTCCGGGCCAAACATAAAGTGATAGACAGCGAGCTGGGAACGGCCGTCGAAAAGATCCGCGAGGGATTTCTTTCCGGCGGGCGTATCGAAAAGATAGTTCTTTTCGACACGCACCCATGGCAGGGCCTGGCGCTCGGCGGCGAGAGCGTCGCGCAGATGGGTGAGCTCCTTTTCTTTTGCGAGCAGCGCCTTACGCGCCGTCAACCAGTCGGCGGGCGTGGCGATGCGGGGACGTTCGAGCGTGGTATTGGTCATGACTGCTTCTCCTTTATTTTTGGATCTACTGCTTTTGAATCTAGATTGCGATTCCGGAAACCGGTGATGCGGTGAAATTTTGTAATTACAAATGCGGCGACTCCTCCGCTGGAGGTCAGGCCGACGGCAAGCGTTGCGGCGTTGGCAATGCAGACGGGGCAGACCATCACTTCCTCCTTCCCTCGACGGCTAGGCGGATTGCGCCTTTTGTGCGAAGAGTGGCGGCTCGTCGGCGCTGGGGCCCCAGCTTGCGGGCACGGGGACATCAAGCAGCCGGAGATAGACACCGAACTGGCCGCGATGCTGGTACCAGTGGCTTAGGAGAACGTCGCGGAGGAAGAGTCCGCGAGGTTGCGCGAGCAATTCTTTCTGGCCGGCGAAGAGGCGCCAGGTTTCCGTCATTGCGGCGTCGCTGAACTTCGGCAGGAGGTCTCGCACCGTGGCGATGCTGTCGCTGAAGGTGTCCAAGATTTCCTGGCGTGTAGCTGGCTGGGGGAAGTTGGCAAAATCGGGGGCCTGCACCGGACTGGACTGAGCGATGCGAATCACGCCGCCCGGGGTGAAGGCGAGGTGATAGGCCAACTGGCCGGCGGACATGGATTTCACGTGAGGCCTCCACGTGAGCCTGTCTTCCGGGAGGCGCTCCAGGAATCGCCGGGTGATCGGCGCCTGGATTTCGAACTCCGCGAGCATTGCTTGTGCGATCGACATAATGATTTCTCCTTTGTTTTTCTTCCACTCCGAAGACACAAATAGCGAGCGGCCAATTTTCGGGCCAATTTGGACAACTGAAATTGTTCAGCGTTTTCTGATCAGTGCGTCCGGGCGCGTTCGGCGCGCTGCACTACTCGTTCATGGATGTATTTCCAGCCGTCCTTCACGTTGCGATCGGATTCGACGAGCAAGCCAAATCCGCTGTGGTGAAATTTGATCAGCGTGCCGCCGGGCACTTCGCTGAGGCGGTATTGAAGATTGTTGGCCACCGGATGCGACATGAAGAGCGGGCCGCAGATTTCGAGGAGCGTGGGCTTCTTGATGGCCTGCACCGAGCCCCAAAAGTGGCCGTTGCCGTCGCCCAAATCGCGGAACCAGCGGCCGCCGGGCCAGGCTTCGATCACCATGGGCATGGGCTTGCCTTCGCCCACTTCGTTGTAGGGGCCGAGTTGTTCGAGCAGCGCGGCGAATGTTGCGTCGAGCGAGGCGCGCACGTGGATTTCCTGGGTGATATTCAACGTCAAATTGTCCAACAAGCTTGGTGCGGGTGAACTCATGCTTTTCTCCTTTAATGGCGATGAATTGGGAATCCTATTTTGGCTTCTCGCTGGCCTCCGCGCGTTCCTTCACGCGAGCCAGTTGGTGCGCCCAGTAACGCTGAAACGTGCCGGTCCATTCATGCAGGGGCTTAATTGCTTCGGCGTTGGTTCGGTAGAACATCTGTCGGCCCTCCCGCCGCACTTCCACCAGGCCGACTTCAAGCAGGACGCGAAGGTGCTTTGAGACGGAAGGCTGAGGCAGATTTAGTGTGGCGACGATGTCGTTGACCGGGCGCTCCTGGGAAACGAGGAAGCTGAGGATATCGCGGCGGCGTGGTTCTGCCACGGCGTTGAAGGCGTCGGAGGTGGTGGAGGCACGTGGCATGGTTGAATTATATTCCCATGCAGGAATATGTCAAGTACTTTTTTGGGACCTCGGCCGGGCTTCCGGGTTAGAGTCTGGCGCCTGTTTGCGGCAGAATTTTGCAGGGGCTGTTAAAATAGGTGGATATGTTGAACCAGATTGCAGGATTTGATGCCGCCGCGCTGCGGCATCCGCGGGAAAAAACGTACGGCGTGAAGGTGGGAAACGTCACGGTAGGCGGAGGCGCGCCGATCGTGGTGCAGTCCATGACCAACACGGACACGGCGGATGTGGAGACGACGCTGAAGCAGACGCTGGAACTGGCGGAAG
>DATLVJ010000527.1:0-2305 GCA_035577585.1 Candidatus Limnocylindrales bacterium | reverse complement strand
TACCTTGCAGACATCGCGAGGGAAGCGGTCCCGGTCAGCCGCCCAACTGACGGACCGGCAAAGGGAGGTGCTTCAACTTGTCGCCGAAGGGCGTGGGAACAAGGAAATCGCTTTGGTTTTGAATATCTCGTTGAAGACCATTGAGTTTCATCGAGGACAAATCATGCGGAAACTCGGCGTTCACACGGCGGTCGAGCTCACGGCATTCGCCGTTCGGGAAGGTCTTGTGGGGGAGTAGGCTCCCATACTGCTCGCATTGGTTGTACGCAGCGCCGGTGCAGGAGACTACTCGTGCTTCAAGCAAGATGAAGAGCGTCTTTAATCCCGATCTCCACTTCAATGCGGCCTAATCCAGAATCTTTGCATGATCAATTCTCCGTTCAGCGTTGCAGCGCGTCGACAAAACTCCAGATGTGAGGCGCCACAGTACGAACACTTCTTCATACCGCCTGCTCGGATTCCCAGGTCCGCCATTGTAGGCGGCCACGGCTAAACTAACGTCTCCATTGAAACGATCCAGCAGATCGCGGAGTAGCAAGCCAGCGAACGTTGTTAGCACGCCGTGATCGACGTCATTCACCTTGAGCTCCGGTTGAGGCCTCAGACGCTCTGTCCATAGTTCCGTTCGTCGTTCAAGTGTACCTCGCTGGCCGGCCCAGAATCCTGTGCGTCAACTGGCTCGGTGCAGTGATATGGCGAACTACTTTTGCTTTCTCTAGCGCCATATGAGCTTGTGGCACCGGTTTCAGAAGGCGCGTCTTCCCAATGGAGAGCTGCCTGGGCGTGTCATCGTCTGGCGGCCTCCTTAATCAAGCCTTCAATTGCTTTCTATCGCCTCAGTAAAAGTTGGGCCCAACCCGCGGCCGAATGAAAGGTGCGGAACGACAGTGAACGCGCTGACTGAGTATTGTCTTTCCATCCTCTTTGGGATTCAGACGGATCCGCTTGAGAAAGCTAGTTCATTAAGGAAAGTTTACCGAACGCCAGCTCAAGAGGACATCAAGAATGGCTGAAATCACGTCAAGCCGTCGTCAACACCGTGCATCTCGCGGATCCTTCATATGCGAGGTGTCTTTCAGGATGATTCCGGCGATCCGGATAGTCGGATTGCCGGTGACGCCGGTCAAGTCACCGTGCTCGACCATTGTGCTTCAACTCCCCACTTCGAATCAAGCCTCGGCTGATAAAATCCAACCAGATCGATTGGCCCGCACCGTCGTAGTTGTTCGGTCGTTCTCATGCTCCTACTCCTTTGGCAGCGGCCATGGACCGCCCCCCGGTCGCTCCGAGTTCTGTCAGGCGGAGCTGATTATCTGCTTCCGTCTGCGGCCTCCGCGTTTTTTGGAATACAGCGATCCGGTTTCGCACCGTGCGAGGGCTGATTCCCAGCAAGGCGGCTGCTTCCCCGACGTTGTTGCTCACGTAGCGCAGGGTAAGCGCAATATATGCTTCTTCGACTTTAGCGAGCCGCTCACCTGGCAGCAGAGCCATCGAGATCTTACCCTTTCGCCGGGCTGCAAAGCTCTGCCCTAGTACAGCGGCCGGAAGATGTTCCAGATGAAGCGTACCAGTACCGGCGACAATCGTCGCGCGTTCGATCACATTCCGAAGTTCCCGAGCATTGCCGGGCCACTCATATGCTTTGAAGACATCCAGGACCTCGGAATCTATACCTGTCACCAGAGTTCCATTCTTCTGGTTCAGGGTCTGAATCATAACTTGCGCGAGCAGCGGGATGTCTTCCTCGCGCTCGCGAAGGGGAGGGAGAAGGATTTGAAACACGCTCAATCGGTAGAAGATGTCGTCCCTCAAGTGGGTTTCCGCCGGCTGGCTGGTCGCCGCCAACAACCGCACATCAACAGACACCTCGTTACGGCCACCGAGGCGGCGCACGCGCAACGTTTCAAGAACGCGTAACAGAATGGGCTGCACTGATCGAGGCATCTCGCCAAGCTCGTCCAGAAAGAGCGTTCCGCCATGAGCCTGCTCGAAACAGCCCGCATGACGTTCCGTCGCCCCGGTAAACGCGCCCTTTTCGTAGCCGAACAATTCACTCTCAATCAAGCTCTCCGGCAGCGCCGCGGCATTAATCGCGACGAACGGACCGTTCCTACGGGAACTGCAATTGTGAATCTCACGGGCGACCAGTTCTTTGCCGGTTCCGCTTTGCCCGCCTATTAGTACAGGGGCCGAACTTGGCGCCAGTTTCCGGATCATCGAAAACACCTCCTGCATCTCAGGAGACCGATCAACCATGTTTCCCAGCACGACAAGCGGTGTAAGCTCGTCCGGGCTGGCGTTCGGT